>JALVWV010000064.1 GCA_027023145.1 Campylobacteraceae bacterium
AACCCCTCACCTCCGACGATCTGCGCACTGAGCGTATCTTCCTCGGATTGCGCTCCCATGTCGGGATCGAAGCAAAACATTTGAATGAAGGACAGAGGGAAAGGGCGGACGTGCTGATACGGGAGGGAAAATTGTATGAAGAAGCGGAGCACTATCTCAATCCGAACTTTTTCCTTGCGGATGAGATCGCCCTTTTTTTAATATAGCATAGTTTTTGCACCCATCTTTATAACCACCTTTGCAGGCTTGCTGAAATAACGCTATTGCCTGAGTCACACTCTTATGAACCCCTTTGCCTCTATAATACAAAAGCCCGAGATTGTGGCACCCCACGGCATAGCCTTCATTGCAGGATTTTTCATACAGGTGTGCTGCTTTGGCGGCATTGGGTTTGACACCTTTTCCACTGGAATAGAGATACCCGAGATTGTAACACCCTTCCGTACGTCCGCCGTCACACGCTTTGCGAAACAACATTTTAGCTTTCTCAAAACTCTTCTCTACCCTTTCTCCTTGATAGTACATGGATCCAAGAACATAACATCCATCGGCACTCCCGAGATGGCAGGCTTTGACATAGAGCTTTTTTGCGTTGGCAGGATTCTTCTTGATACCGGTACCGTTGTCATACAGGGTGCCGAGATTGAAGCACCCCTTGGCAAGGCCGAGATCGCACGATTGTTTATAGTAGGGAGCGGCTCGGGCAGTATCCTGTTTGGCTCCTTTGCCATATTCATAGGTTATCCCAAGATTATAACACCCGTCTTTGTGCCCCCTTTTGCAGGCTATGGCATACCATTTTATCGCTTTGGCACTGTTGTGGGCTACCCCGCTGCCCTCATCGTACATTACCCCGAGATTATAGCACCCTTTGATCTCACCCAGGTCGCATGCTCTGGTGTATAAGGCGACTGCTTTTTCGGGTACTTGTTCGATTCCGCTGCCTTTGTCATACATGTGGCCGAGATTATAGCATCCATCTTTGTCGCCACTGTCACATGCTGTGCGGTACAGATCTCTGGCTCTGAATGCATCACGCGTGACACCGTTGCCCTCATCATAGAGCACCCCGAGGTTGTAGCACCCCTTGCCGTCTTTTTTCTCGCAGGCTTTCGTCCACAACGCTCTGGCACGCGCGATATCCTTTGCGACTCCCTTGCCATTAAAGTACATAATCCCAAGCGCCGAGCAGGCATACATATCCCCACCATCGCATGCTTTGCGATAGAATCCTACGGCTTTGGGGAAATCCTGCCCAATACCCTTGCCCAGCTCATACATAAGCCCGATATCGAAGCACTTGCTTGTATTGTGGTCGTTGCATGCCTTTTGGTACGCTTCCAAACTGCCTGCGCTTGAGGGCGAACCAATTCCAAGTAGCAGTGTGGCTGTCAGAAATAATTTTTTCATTTTGTTTCCCTCTGTGTCGCATTGTTGTATTATAACTTTACTGATGTTAAAATCCGGGCAAACAACATCGGCACGTTCACCTCCCCTAACCAATCCTTCGCTATAATACCGCCCAATACTTTATCATAAAAATAGAGTCCTCTGAAAATTAGGTACAGAGGTTTCACGTGATGGCGACAAAGGAGCACTCAACCCCTGAAAGGGGCGCTTGCGTTTGCGACTGCCAGAGCTATCGCGTGAAACCGGCGATTTTCCGGGGGACTCAACAAGGCAAACCTTATGTTCGGAATGGGCTTTACCGAAATCCTTTTTATCGCTGTGATCGCCGTGCTGTTCCTAGGACCCGAGAAACTTCCCGATGCGATGGTGCAGATCGCCAAACTCTTCAAGAGCGTGCGCGGGACGATCAACGAAGCCAAGAGTTCGTTTGAAGAGGAGATTCACATCAAGGAACTCCGCGAAGAGGCCCTCAGCTACCGCAGGAAGATCGAAGAAGCCTCCAGCGACATTAGCGGATTCAAAAACGCCATCCCCAACCCTGCCGCCGAGCTGCAGGATGCCATCACCTCCATCGGCGGTGATCGCTACCTCGATGATGACCTCCTTGCGGATATCCACGAAGCCGAACGTGCCGAAAACTCGGAGCCGGAAGCTGACTCTGCGGCGTCCCCCGATGAAACAGATCCCACCGAAAATCCTTCTGAAGATCCATCAGACAAAAAACCCTCCAAAACCAAAAAATCCCAAAAATCCACCGGGTTCAAAAATCTTGAGATGCCCAAGGATGCTTCGTAATGTTTGAGAGCATGAAGCCCCATCTGGCGGAATTGAGAAACCGTCTAGCGATCTCGGTCGCGGCGGTGCTGGTGATGTTTGTCGTGGCATTTATTCTGCACGAGCCCATCCTTACTTGGGTCACCCGACCACTTGATGACGCACTGACTCAAGTGCGAATCATTGTCGACAAGCAAAACAACGGCACATGGAAAGTCCAACATCCTGATACCAATCAAACCACTCCGGCCGCATCTGCGACCCAGACCAAACTCGCCACCCTCCCCGAACAAGCTACCGTACTCCATGACCGCCTCCATCAAGCTTCTAAACTTCTGAGCCGGCGTCACCGGGATGCCACCGACACCGAGCTGGCTACCCTCCTCGAACAGGCCGCCGCCTCGGCCGCTGATGTTGCCCGCAGCAGCCAACGCCTCATCGATACCCTCACCGTCGAGCACAACACCTCTGCCTCGACCACCCGAGCAACCGATAGTTCATGGGGAGACGTTGTTCAGCGTCAAGTTGCGGGAGTATTTTTTGTCGCGCTCAAAGTCTCGTTTTTCGCCGGGCTTTTCTTTGCTCTGCCGATCATCCTCTGGCAGCTGTGGCTCTTCATCGCCCCCGGCCTCTACGACAATGAGAAAAAAATGGTCATCCCCTTCGTCGTCGGTGGATCGGTCATGTTTACCATCGGAGTACTGTTCGCCTACTACATCGTCACACCGTTCGGCTTCCAGTTCCTCATCACCTTTGGCTCCTTCCTCTACACGCCGTTGATCGACATCGAGGATTATGTCGGCTTCTTTACCAAGATTCTGCTCGGATTCGGGATCGCGTTTGAGCTGCCGGTGGTGGCCTATTTCCTCGGCCTCATTGGTCTCATCACCGACCAGACGCTGATCCGTTTCTTCCGCTACGCTATCGTGATGATCTTCATCCTCGCAGCACTCCTGACGCCTCCGGATGTCCTCACTCAGGCACTCATGGCCGCCCCACTGATCCTCCTCTACGGTGCCTCGATCATCATCCTCAAATTCGTCAACCCTGAAAAGCCGGACGAAGAAGAGGAGGAAGAAAAAGAGACAGAGACTCCCGCCCCCACGTCGGCTACCACTCCGAAGCCATTACCGGAGACAACCTCCGAACCCGGTACACCCCATGAGACCGATGAACCGTTTGCCGATGACGGCAATGTAGACGATGAAGACTTCGACTTCGGGGATGAGGACTTCGACGATCTCGACCAACCCAAAACCGATACATAGCCCATGCCCACCACCCCCGAACTGCTGACCGAGAGCTACGACTACCCTCTCCCCGAAGGGTACATCGCCACCACCCCAGCTCGTCCGGCCGACAGCGCCCGACTTCTGGTGTACGACCGTGCCACCGATACCGTGACCCACACCACCTTCCGTCATTTGCTTGACTATCTTCCTGAGAATGTTCACGTCTTTCTCAACGATACCCGCGTCATCAAAGCCCGGATCTTCGGTCACAAAATCACTTCCGGTGATCAGGGAGGCGGTCGGGTCGAACTGCTCTTTACCAAACCCCTCGATGCCCACCGTTCCCTCGTGATGATCCGGGGTCGGGTACGGATCGGAACACAGATCCGCTTCGATGAAGGGCTCACCGCCACCGTCGAAACCCTCCACGACGACGGCTCCCGTATCGTCACCTTCTCCCAAGACGGAACACCCATCCGATTTGAAACCCTCGTCCAAATCCTCGATCGCATCGGTCACGTCCCTCTGCCTCCC
>JALVWV010000065.1 GCA_027023145.1 Campylobacteraceae bacterium
GAATATCCGAAAAAAGGGCTTATATGAAATGGATCAAGCGACTCTTTTTGCTGAGCGTCATCGGTTTGGCTGCGATGGTCGCGATCGACCGCTATGTTGCCTATGTTGGCTCCCGATATATCTACGACGATCTTCATGCACTCCCCCACAAGCGTGCTGCATTGCTTTTGGGTACTGCCAAATATCTTGCAGGAGGGTACACAAACTACTTCTACACTTACCGAATCCGTGCTGCTGCAGCTTTGTGGAAAGCACATAAAATCGACGCCATTGTCGTCACGGGCGACAACGGAACTAAGTATTATGATGAGACCACAACGATGTACAATGATTTGATCAAAGCAGGGGTACCGGCGCGTTACATCACCCGCGATTATGCCGGGTTTCGTACACTCGATTCGGTGGTGCG
Source organism: Campylobacteraceae bacterium (assembly GCA_027023145.1). GTDB lineage: Bacteria > Campylobacterota > Campylobacteria > Campylobacterales > Sulfurovaceae > S017-3. Next base: position 410 of record JALVWV010000065.1, read on the forward strand.
GGCGGAAGCGATCTTCGGATTGAAGGATTACATCATCGTCTCTCAGCGTTTCCACCTCGAGCGCGCACTCTTTATCGCCCATGCCAAAGGGCAAAAAGCGGTTGGCTTTGTCGCAAAAGATATCCCCGGAACTGCTGCAGCCAACCGGATGAAGATCCGCGAGCTCCTTGCCCGCACCAAGGCTTTCTTCGATGTCTATGTTCTGGGAACCGAGCCGAAATTTTATGGAAAAAAAGAGCGGGTGAGGTATCGAAAGTGATGCGTTATCGAGTTTTAAGTGTCTTTTTTTGGCTGTATGGTCTGATGCAGCCGGATTTTGGACTGGATGTGGCTGTATCTTATGGGATTGGTTTTGGCTTGATGGCTTATAAATGGACATGGATATTCCCTACGATTTTATATGTCAGCGCCATTGCTTTGCATTTGACCGATGGGATGAGCTACTATGTCGCATGGTTTTTTGTGTTGATGTCTCTGTTTATCTCTATTTTTACGTTACCGTATGGCGCAGTTGATCCTAACGCTCCAGAGCCTACTGATCCGGGTGGTGTTTGTTGATGTTTTCAAGGATGCAGCTTAGTCGAAAGTCACCAGTAATATTGTGTTACAATATAAACCATTGGAAATGAACGGCAGAGAAAAAATAGGAAATACCTTATGACCCACGAAACCTACAAAAAAAACGTACAAACCCTAAAAAAATGGGCGCACGCCTACTACGTCGAAGACAACCCCATCGCCACCGATGAAGAGTACGACAAGCTCTATCATGACGTGTTGGACTATGAAGCAGCACACCCCGATGAAGTCGCACCCGATTCGCCTACGCAGCATGTGGGGGGTGTGGTGCGTGATGAGTTTACCAAAGCCAAGCATATCAAGCGGATGTGGAGTATGGAGGATGTGTTTAGCATCGGGGAGGTGCGTGAGTGGTTGGTACGGGTGGAAAAACATGTGGGAGCAAGTCTCTATTTCTGCGAACCCAAATTTGACGGGGCGAGCATGAACCTCCTCTATGATGACGGACGGCTTATCCGTGCTGTTACCCGTGGGGATGGTGTAGTCGGCGAAGAGGTTACCGACAATGTCCGCACTATCCGTTCTGTGCCCCTCACCATAGAGTATAAGGGCTTGATCGAGATACGCGGGGAAGTGGTGATCCGCAAAGACGATTTTGAAATCATCAATCGTGAGCGTCTTGAGGAGGGCGAAGCACCCTTTGCAAACCCCCGCAATGCTGCTGCCGGGAGCCTACGGCAGTTGGATTCCTCTGTGACGGCCAAACGGCGGCTGGTTTTTTACCCCTGGGGATTAGGGGAGAACCGTTTGACTCAGAGTCGGCTTTCGGAGAAAATGGAGTTTGTTTATGCTCAAGGCTTTCTCAAGCCTCCCTACTCCAAAGAGTGCAATACCCTCGAGGAGATCGAAGCGTTTTATCAGTTTCTGATCTCCAAACGTGATGCTATCCCGATGATGATGGATGGGATGGTGATCAAAGTGGATGATATCGCCAAAGAGGAAGCGCTTGGCTATACCGTCAAATACCCCAAATGGATGTGCGCCTACAAATTCCCCGCCGTCGAGAAAGTCACCCGCCTGCTCGATGTTACCCTCCAGGTGGGGCGTACCGGTGTCATCACCCCGGTGGCCGAGGTCGAGCCGGTCGAGATCGAAGGGGCGATGATCGCCCGTGCGACGCTGCACAACTTCGACGAGATCGAGCGCAAGGACATCCGCATCGGCGACCACGTGATCCTCATCCGCAGCGGAGATGTGATCCCAAAGATCACCAAGGTGCTGACCGATCGCCGGGACGGTACCGAACGTCCGATCCTCCGCCCGAGAGCGTGCCCCACCTGTGGCTCGGAACTCCTCGATGAGGGGGCATTGATCAAATGCCAGAACCTCGACTGCCCCGACCGGGTCGTCGGCTCGATCATCCATTTTGCCCGCAAGGGGTGCATGAACATCGACGGTCTGGGCTCCAAAATCGTCGAACTCCTCGTCCGTGAAGGGATCATCCGAAACGTTCTTGATCTCTACCGCCTCACTCCGGCTGATCTCGAAGGGCTCGAGGGGTTCAAAACCCGCCGCATCACCAAGCTCATCGATGCCATCCACGCCACCCGGGGCGCACCGCTCCACCGCCTCATCAACGCCCTGGGGATCGAACACATCGGTGAAGTAGCGAGTAGAGCTCTGGCTGAGACGTTTGGTCTGGAGATTGTAGATGCGACCTACGACGATATCGTGGCCATCGACGGCATCGGAGAAGAGATGGCCAACTCCCTGCTGGAATTCATGCGGGTCAACCGTCCGTTTGTGTTGAAACTGTTTGAGGTGATCGCCCCGACGGTGGAAGAAAAAGTCGAAGCTGAGGCAAATCCTTTCAAAGGCAAAACCGTCGTCCTCACCGGCACCATGACCCAACCCCGAGGCACGATCAAAGTGTTGCTGGAGGATTTGGGTGCCAAAGTCAGCGGATCGGTCAGCAAAAAGACCGACTTTGTGATTTATGGAGCGGATGCCGGATCGAAGCTGACGAAGGCGGAGAGTCTGGGGGTGGTGACATTGACGGAGGATGAGATGAGGGGGATGATGTGAAAAAGAGTGATGTACTATCTTTGACAACATACATCCAACCTGCTAAAATAAATCCATAAAAGACAAGGAACCTCCTCATGAAAAAACTCATCATCGCCACCCTGCTGGTAGCCGCCAGCCTCTATCTGCTCCTCTCGGCTTTTGTCAAGGACATCACGGTCAATCAGTACAAAGACCTCGCCGCTGCCAAAGACCAGCAGGCGATCAAGCAGGGGTGGGTGCCCGGTATCGTGCCAGCTTCGGCATACGACATCAAAGAGGTGCATGGCAGGGATGCCGGAGGAATATTTGGAGAATTCCGTTACAAAGAATCGGATGAGCCCGCCCTGGTCGCTCATCTTGTTCCGCTCAAGGACGGTAACGGGACGATGGAGTGGGGGGCGTTTCTCTTCCGGGTGGATACCCAGAAGAACCTTGTAAAATATCGGAATATGCCCGAAACTTCTTCTGAGGGCAAATGAGATGAAAAAAACACTCCTTATTCTTTTTTTGATCTTTTCGCTTGCCGATGCGGGGACGCTCGAGCGTTTCATCACCTCGGCACGTGACCAGGTGGGCAAAACGCTCACCTACGATCCTGCCTATGTACGTCTGAAATATCCCGGCGGAGATATCCCGATCAGTCGGGGGGTCTGTACCGATGTAGTGGTGCGGGCACTGCGCGGTGTGGGGATCGACATGCAGCAGCGGATCTACGAGCACAAGAGGCGCCACCCCCGCCTCTATCACGGCCTCTACTCCACCGACCACCTCGACCCCAATATCGACCACCGGCGCGTCAAAAACCTCCAGGCCTATTTCGCCGCCCGGGGCTACCGGGTACGGGATGCCTTCCGTCCGGGAGACATCGTGGTCTGGAAACTCCCCGGATCCAACCTCGACCACATCGGCATCTGTTCGGACAAACACAACGCCCGGGGC
>JALVWV010000066.1 GCA_027023145.1 Campylobacteraceae bacterium
TGCCTCATAAATTTTCATCATCCCCTGTCCCAAAGATCCGATCTCCGGCATCGCCGAGTCCCGGGACAATGTACCCTTTTTCATTGAGCTTCTCATCGAGGGCTGCTGTATAGATGTCCACATTGGGATAACGTGCATGGATCGCTTCGACCCCTTCGGGGGCAGCAACAAGGCAGATGAAGGTCACATCTGTTACTCCCTTTTCGGCAAGGAAATCCAGGGCATTGAGCGCCGAGCCTCCGGTAGCAAGCATGGGGTCAATGAGGAGGACTTTGTTGTCGAGTGCCTGCATGGGGATTTTGTTGTAGTAGCTGTGGGGCTGAAGGGTCTCTTCGTCCCGATTCATCCCCAAAAATCCTACCCGGGCATTGGGGAGGATCTCCATAAAAGGATTGAGCATCCCAATCCCGGCACGCAGGATCGTTACGAGTACCGGCTGCTGGACGAGTTTATCCGCCCGGGCGACGGCGACGGGTGTTTTGACCACCGTCTCCTCCGTCTCCAGACCTTGTGTGACATCAAACGCCATCAGTAGACCGATCTCGTGAAGGAGTTTTTTAAACTCCGGCATGGAGCGTTTTTCGTCACGCAGCAGTGCCAGTTTGTGGCGGATCAGTGGGTGGTTGATAACATGGAGTTTCATAGTGGATCCCTCAAAATTAAATTCAGATGATTATGGCGAAAAACTACTGAATATCTGCTATCCTGCATCGAATTTGTGTTACAATCTACCCAATCAAACAAGGAGCCAACATGAAAGCAACGCAATACCAATTCCGACTGAAAGATGCCATCATCGGATTGCAATTTTTGTTCGTGGCATTTGGCGCATTGGTGCTAGTACCCATCCTGACCGGACTCGATCCCAATGTCGCCCTCTTTACCGCCGGACTGGGTACCCTGATCTTTCAGGTGACCACCCGACGCAATGTCCCCCCGATCTTCCTCGCTTCCTCCTTTGCCTTCATCGCCCCGATCATCTACGGGGTCGGCAAATGGGGGATCGCTGGGACCATGAGCGGCCTCGTGGCTGCTGGATTGTTTTATGTCCTGCTGAGTATTTTGATCCGGGTGAAGGGGAGTGGATTTATCCACCGCCTGCTTCCCCCCATCGTCACAGGACCGGTGATCATGACCATCGGGCTCCTCCTGGCACCCGTAGCCGTACAGATGGCCACGGGTCACACTGGTGATGGCAAGAGTGTCCTCGTGCCATTTGGCACCGCGATCACCATCTCCATGATCACCCTTCTGGCGACGATTTTCGCTACATTGCTTGGCAAAGGGATGATCAAGCTTCTTCCGATCCTCATCGGGATCATTGTCGGGTATCTTGTCTCGATGGTCTTTGGGATCGTCGATTTCTCCGCCGTTGCCAAAGCTCCTCTGTTTGCTTCGCCCCATTTCGTCATCCCGGAACTCAACTGGGAGGCGATTCTCTTCATCGTACCGGTTGCCATCGCTCCAGCGGTTGAACATATCGGAGATATCTTGGCCATCTCCCGCGTCACTGGGGAGGACTATCTCAAAAACCCCGGGCTTGAAAACACACTGCTTGGCGATGGATTGGCCACGAGTGCTGCTTCTCTCCTTGGGGGACCACCCAATACTACATACTCTGAAGTGACTGGTGCAGTGACCATCACCCGCGCTTTTAATCCGGCGATCATGACGTGGGCAGCGATCTTCGCCATCGTATTGGCATTTTTTTCCAAGCTTGGCGGATTCCTCCAAACCATTCCCGTCCCGGTGATGGGCGGTATCCTGCTGCTGCTGTTTGGGATCATTGCCTCAGTCGGGATGAACACCCTGATCCATGCCAAAACCGATCTCTCCAACCCCCGCAACATGATCATCGTCTCCCTCATTCTCGTCTTCGCCATCGGCGGGATGAATTTCAAATTTGGTGGAGTAGGGTTCAGCGGTATTGGACTGGGTGCCATCCTCGGAATCATCCTCAATCTGCTATTGCCGCAGGGGCATCATGAGGAGAATCCCCTGGATGAGTACTCCGAAATGCCGGATGATCTCGAATAAGGGTAGATTTACACATTCTCATCTATAATGGGCTCAAAAAAGTGAGCCCATGATGCCTCAGGAAATTACCCTCGAAACAAAAATCGCCGATCTTCTCAACAACTACGAGGGGATGAAAGATATCCTCATCGGGATCAATCCCAAATTTAAAAAACTCAACAACCCCGTCCTGCGCCGTACGCTCGGTCGGGTCGCCAGTGTCCGCCAGGCAGCCATCGTTGGCAACATGGATCCCAAAGATCTCGTCGACCAACTCCGCAAAGCCGTCGGGCAGGAACCCATTTGCGAAGACTGCGAAATCAAGACCGATGAGTGTTTCATCCCTGTTCCCGAGAAAGAGCGTCCAGAGTGGACCAATCAAGAGTCTCGGACCACCCTCGATGCCAATGCCTTGCTCGATGCGGATAAAAATCCCCTCGCAGAAGTTCACAACGCCCTGCGAACCCTCCAGCCTGGCCAAATGTTGACCCTCAAGGCTGATTTCCAACCCGAGCCCCTCATCGAAGAGTTTACCAAGCAGGGGCACTCGACCTACACATACGAAACGGAAGCAGGTGAGTACATCACCTATATACAGAAAAAGGGTGAAGCCAATGCCTCCTGAGCATGCAGGATAAAGACGCCAAAATGAAAGTTCAAGCGTGACCTACGACTACCTTAAAACCCTCAAAAAGAGCCATCAGACATTGCGGCTGCTTTGCAGCGACAACTTCGCAATGAGCCTCTCGTTTTTTCATACCGTTTTTGTCGTGTCACGTCGGACGACGGTGGTGCAGTCGGAGCTGGTGCGACATCTCGAAGATTACCTTTTTGTGCTGAACGAACGCGAAAACGGTGTATTTCCCAAGACGGCACAGGAGTATCTGAATGACTTTGCCACCAGTGGGTATCTGCGCAAATATTACGGCGATGCTGAGGAGCCGATCTACGACCTTACACCCCATACACAGAAGGCGCTGGAGTGGATCGAGAGTTTGCAAAAGCGGGAGTTCGTCGGGAGCCGGTCGCGATTTAACCTGATTTTTGAACTGCTCGAAGAGTTGGTATTTGAGACGGAGCTCGATGATGAGGCGCGGATCGCGAAGCTGGAGGCAAAGAAGCACCAAATCGATGCGCAGATCGAGGCGATCCGAAGCAAAACGGCATTGCGGTTTGATGAGAGTCGGATCAAGGAGCAGTATATGCAGATCGAGGAGATCGCACGCAATCTTAAATATGACTTCGCCGAGATCGAGTACAACTTCCGAGAGCTCAATACCCGTGCGATGGAGACCATTGCGATGCGGGAGGATGCCAAGGCGGAGGTGCTGAGGTCCATTTTCGCTATCGAGGATGAGATCCGTGAGAGTGATCAAGGGAAGAGTTTCTTTGCATTCTGGCAATTGCTGACCGATATGGAGCGCAGCTCGAAGCTGAGTGAAATGATCGAGAAACTGTATGCGCTGGAGAGTGTACACCGTTTTGATTCCCAACGACGCCTCAAAAATCTCAAATATGAACTCCTCAGCAGCGGTGAGAAGATCGTCACTGTCACCAGCAGGCTCATCGAACAGTTGCGCCGGTTTATCGACGATCGGGTCTGGGTGGAGAACCGGCGGATTCTGGAGCTCTGCCACACCATCGAAAAACAGGCATTGACCATACAAGATATAATGCCCAAATCGCGCACCTTTACAACACTGCCCGGGGCAAAAGTCGCCATCTCTTCTATCGCCAACAAGCGGCTTTATGAGCTGCGGAATGAGTCACACTTCGAACGGCGTATCGAACCCAAAGTTGCTACGATCAATCTGGAGAGCTTTTTGCATCAGTGCTATGTGGATGAGGCGCTACTGAAGCGACAAATTGATACCCTTTTGCAGCAGCGGGTG
>JALVWV010000067.1 GCA_027023145.1 Campylobacteraceae bacterium
GCGAAGAGGTGGAGCCAGCGCGAGCCAAAGCGTTGGAATTTGGAATCAAGCCGGAGAATATCTTTATCCTGGATTTGAAGGAGGAGTTTGTCAAAGATTTTGTCTTCCCGATGTTCCGCGCCAATGCCATTTACGAGGGTGAATATTTGCTGGGGACTTCCATTGCCCGTCCGCTGATCGCCAAAAAACAGATCGAGATTGCCCATCAGACCGGTGCCGATGCCGTCTCACACGGGGCGACAGGTAAAGGGAATGATCAGGTGCGCTTCGAGCTTGGATACCTCAGTCTCGATCCCGAGATTGCCGTGATCGCTCCGTGGCGTGAGTGGGATCTCAACTCCCGCGAGAAGCTCCTCGCTTATGCAGAAGAGCACGGAATCCCCATCGATAAAAAGGGCAAAAAATCTCCCTACAGTATGGATGCAAACCTCCTGCACATCTCCTACGAGGGTCAAATCCTCGAAGATCCCAACGTCGAGCCTGAGCCTGACATGTGGCTGTGGACAAACTCGCCCGAAGAAGCCCCCGATGAGCCGGAATACATCACCATCGGGTACGAAAAGGGTGATCCCGTCTCCATCAACGGTGAACGACTCTCTCCAGCTACGATCCTCAGTACGCTCAATGCCTACGGCAATACCCACGGTATCGGTCGGATCGACATCGTCGAAAACCGCTACGTGGGGATGAAAGCCCGTGGATGTTACGAGACCCCGGGCGGAACGATTATGCTCAAAGCCCACCGTGCCATTGAGTCGATCACCCTCGACCGTGAAGAAGCCCACCTCAAAGATGAGATGATGCCCAAATACGCCAGCCTTATCTATAACGGTTTCTGGTGGTCACCTGAGCGGGAAATGATGCAAGCAGCCATCGACAAAACCCAACAGCAAGTCAATGGGGAGGTACGTCTCAAGCTCTACAAAGGGAATGTCTCTGTCGTAGGACGTTCGTCGGACACTTCACTCTACAGTGAAGAGCACTCGACGTTTGAAGAGGATGAGGTGTACAACCAGAAGGATGCAGAAGGGTTCATCCGGCTTAATGCCCTACGCTTTATCATCGAAGGGAAAAAGCAGCCGGAGCGTCGTGCCTTATAGTTCCGCTATTTTCTTTTTGAGTTCAGGAATAGTCGTGTATGTGTCCACTTGGACACATTTTGTATTGACGTCTTCTCCGAAGATATAGAGTTTGATTTTGTTGCGGGTGATGAGATCTACGAAGAAACAGTCATCCATCGGCAACAGACCGCCATCAACCAGTGCGAAGCGATACTGCACCTCCTCAAGTTTTTCTAAAAATTCTGTTTCATTGTTGGTAAGTTCACAGGTGTAGCCTGCGTCTTCGAGTGATTGCATTTGGATAGTGCCCGTAAGGGTATGGATGGCATAAATCAGAATATCGACCGAGGGTTTGTCTTCTTCCTTGGTCATGCTTCCATTGACCTCATCTGTTGTCACTTTGTGGTCTGTTATTGATTTTTCTTTATTGGATGGAGGCATTTGAGATGTCTCGATCATTGCTGAAGAAGACGTTTGATGTTCGGTTGTAGTTGGGGTCTCACGTACCTCTTCTACGGCATGGTCAGGGCAATATTCACGGATGATCTCTTTGATTAGACCAATGTTGATTGGTTTGGGTGTATAGTTGTCCATTCCTGCCTCAAGGTACTTCTCGCGATCACCTCGCAAAGCATTGGCTGTTAGTGCAATGATGGGGATATGCTTTTGATGACTGATCTCTTCGTAGCGAATGATTTCGTGTGCCGCTTCAATTCCATTCATGATCGGCATTTGGATATCCATAAAAATGAGATCATAGTTATTTTGTTTGCGCAACATGACGGCCTCTTTTCCGTTGGCTGCTATGGTGACATCGATACCAAATTTATTAAGAGTTGTGGTGATGAGTTTCTGATTGATTCGATTGTCCTCAGCAACGAGAACACTGAGATTGGTGAATGTCACCTCCGGTTCTTCCGTGATGACCGATTCAGTATCAGCTCCATTTCCGGTCAGTTTATTGAGTGCGCTGAGTGTTTTGGAATAATTTAAAGGTTTATAGATAAGCGAGTTGAGTCGATGTTTGATTGTGTCGTACTGTTTGATATTTTGACCGGAGGCAAGCAGAGCAATCGGCGCATTAAGCATCAGTACTTTTTCGAGCTCTCCGTCTCGTCGCACATAACGCTGGTCAACAAACATCAAATCAGGCAACTCGTTACGTAGATTTTCATAAATCTCATCCTCATAATAGATCATGAAGTCGGCACCGAGATACCGAACATATGATTCAAGGTTGCGATCCACTTGACGGTCGATATTGCGTTTGGGAAGAAGGAGACCCACCAGGGTACCCCGGAAGTCTGGTCGCTCTGTTTTTTTTGCCTCGGGATCAATTTTGAAAGTGAGAGAGAAATAAAAGGTAGAGCCTTCACCCGGTTTGCTGTCGATTTCCAATTTCCCTCCCATGATGGCTACAAGTTTACTTGAAATTGAGAGACCGAGACCTGTGCCGCCAAATTTGCGGGTCGTGCTGGAATCGGCTTGAGAAAAGGCTTCGAAGATCCGTTTTTGCTGGGCAGGACTAATGCCTATCCCGGTATCTTTGACAGAGAATTTGATTGTTACCTCTTCCGCATCCTCATGAATCCGTTCGCAGAAGACACTCACTTCACCATATGTGCCTGTGAATTTGATGGCATTGCTGATAAGGTTGACGAGGATCTGAGAGATGCGAGTGGGATCACCAAAGATGCTGCTTGGGAGTGAGGGGTCAATGTAAACCCCAAAATCGATATCCTTTTGTAGTGCCTTGGCTCCATACGTTTCGACAGATGATTCAAATTTATCGATGGGATTAAAAGCAATCTCTTCAAGTTCGATTTTTTCAGCTTTGATTTTGGACAGATCCAAAATGTCATTGACGATAGTCAGGAGGTTCTCGGAACTCTCTTCAATGATGTGAACGAATCCTTTTTGATCGTCATTAAGGGTAGTGGTTTTGAGTAATTGCGTAAAACCGACAATACCGTTGAGCGGAGTACGGATCTCATGGGACATGTTTGCAAGGAAGAGATCCTTGGCTTGGTTGGCTTCCTTGATCGTCTCTGCGAGAAACGAGTAGATCTCTTCGGTATTGCGATCATGGACAATGCGCTGGAGTTGGAGCTTTTTTTCCTTACTGAGATCAAACTGGATATTTTTCAGAGTTGCCGCAAGCAAACGTTTTTCACGGGCAATTTTTTGAAGAAGGAAAAGTAAGAAGCCAAAAATTAGAAGAAAAAGAACGATTTGTTGAAGGTAATTAATAAGATTTTGCCGGTTTGTGTGTACCGCTTCAGTTTTCTCTTTGCTTGCGATATTGATCAGTGTTTTGAGGGCAGACTGCAAGCGAGTTGCCTTCTCATTAAAAATGTCAGCCCACGCCTGAGGGGAGACGGTATACTGACCACTGATGGCTTCCACAGCAATGCGAGCCCGTTCCGATAGAGCATAAGAAGCATATACCTCGGGCTGGAGATTTTTTTGAATTCCAAGGGAAACAGTTGGATCTTTTAACAAAGAAAAATTGGGGAGTTCTGTATCGGAAAGGAGGGCATCCCAAGTTTTCATATCATTGGGAGTCATAGGCTTTTTTTGTCCAAGTAAGTATGCGATCAAGGCCTCTTCGGCTGCATTATTTGTTGCGAGATCACTAAGCCGAAGGTACAGATCGACCAGTGAGGTCTTGTCTGTATTTTGGTAGGTATGCATCAAGTCCTGCATAGCAGAAAGTACAGTTTTGAGAATGCGAAGATCGTAATAATCATGGAAAATTTTGAGATGATCCTTGCGTCCGTTGTCAACCAGTGCCCGAACAGCATCAAGCTGTGTTTTGAGTGAA
>JALVWV010000068.1:0-3466 GCA_027023145.1 Campylobacteraceae bacterium
GCTCGGAGCCATGTTTGGGCTGGCAAGTGTCTTTGGACCCGCACTGGGCGGTCTGATTGTCGACCGGTGGCACTGGCACTGGGTGTTCTGGATCTTTATGCCGATGGGATTGATCGCGTTTGGGATGATCTGGTATCTGTTTCCGTCTAAAACCCGGCACGAGGAGCATACGGTGGACTATCTCGGTGCGGTATTGCTGACCGGGATCATTGTACCGCTGCTGCTGGCGTTCAGTTTCGCCGGACGTCAGTACGCCTGGGGGAGTCCGATGGTGCTGGGTCTGCTCGCCGCTTCGGTGCTCTCGTTTGGTTTGTTTATCCAGGCGGAGCGGCGGGCGACCGATCCGATCCTGCCGCTCTTTCTCTTTGCTAATCCCACCTTCACCCTCTCCAACACCATCACGTTTCTCATGGGGGCGGGGATGTTCGGGGCGTTGATCTACCTGCCACTCTTTTTGCAAGGGGTGCAGGGGTATACGGCAATGCATTCGGGGATGATGATGGTGCCGATGACCCTCTCCCTCGTAGGGGCAAGTATCTTCAGCGGGCGGCGGATGTCCCGCACCGCGCACTACCGTACGCTGGCATTGGTTGGGATGGCGATAAGCGCCGTCGGGCTCTACCTCCTGTCGTTGACGACACAGACGAGCTCTTTGGGCGTGCTGATCGCCACCGTGATGCTCATTGGTGCCGGACTGGGAGTCGGGATGCCGGTCTTTACCCTCGTGGTACAAAACGCCCTCGCCCACCGCTACCTCGGCGTAGCCACCGCCAGCGTGCAGCTGTTTCGCCAGCTCGGCGGCACCATCGGTGTTGCCCTCATGGGCACCCTGCTCAACCACTCCGTCTCCCGCAAAGTCACCGAGGGGCTCCACACCATTCCGGGCACCGATACCCTCTCTCCGGATCTCCTCGCACGCTTTGCTGACCCGCGCATCCTCATCAACCCCAAGGCGCTTGAGCACATCACCGCCACCCTCCCCTCACAGGATCAACCGCTCATTCATGCCATCATCCACGCCCTTCGGCATGCACTTGAAGGGGCACTCTCTCATGTCTTCATTGGTGCATCACTGGCGCTGGCAGTTACCGTCGTGCTGGTGTTCTTGTTGAAGGATATTCCTCTACGGGAGAGTATGGATATACCAAACAAAGTTCAGACTGAATAACAAAATTATTACATTTTTGTTGTATTGATCGCTTTTTTACTGTATATTTAATGAAACTTGTAATACAATTGACTATATCGCATAAGAAAGCGAGAGGCAAGATGACCGAACTCATCAAAACATTGACCATTTTGTATGTCGAAGATGAACCCGATCTCCAGCAAAGCATCTGCCGCTTCCTCGAGCCGTTTGTCGCCCGGGTCGTGACTGCACAAAATGGTGAAGAGGGATTGCACCTTTTTCAAGCACAGCAAGATGCGATCGATCTCATCATCACCGATATTGCTATGCCCATTATGGACGGCATTGCTATGGTCGATGCGATCCGCCAGATCGACAGCGAAATCCCGATCATCTACACGACAGCTTTTGATGACAGCACTCTGCTGTTGAAGACCATCGAACAATCTGTCACTGCTTACATACTCAAGCCCATCGACTTTGAAAAACTAATAGCCGGGATACGCAAAGCTACTGTCGCCATCGAAAACCGCACCCTCCGGCAATCGCTGATCGAGATGAACAATTCACTTGCTCAAAAAGTGGAAAAGAAGACCGAAGAGATCCGGAAGAAAAATATGGAGCTGCATCGGCAACTCCGCACCGATCCCCTGACACATCTCTCCAACCGTCACCGACTCATGGAAGAGATCGATGAGGCGACCCACCCAGCGCTGATTTTGATTGATATCAATGCCTTCCGATCCTACAATACCCGGTACGGGGAGGAAGCGGGTGATCAAATCCTCATCCGATTTACAGAGATCGTCCAAAGCTATGCCGACCGCTACAATCTTTTGGCATACCGGGTTGGGGGGAATACTTTTGCCCTGTTTCAACCGGAATGTTCGGATGTCCACTTGTGCGAAAAGATCGCAGCTGATTTTATCCACCATACCGCCCGGAATACTATCGATATCTCCCCGTATGGGTTTTCGATCCCGATCGCTATCACCGTCGGCATGGCTATCGGTCGCGAGGTCCTCTTCGAAAGAGCATCCATGGCTCTTAAACGCGCCAAAGAGATCCAACAACCCTACCAGATCTATGATGAGACGTGCAATTATAATCAAGCATACCAACACGATCTGCATTGGAAGAAGCGGATCGAAAAAGCGCTCAAAGACGACCGAGTCGTGATCTTCCTTCAGCCGATTACCGATGGAGAAAAGCGCATCGTCAAGTACGAAGCACTGGTGCGTATCCAGGATCACGACACCCTCTATGCACCGGCACAATTCCTCGACATTGCCAAAAAATTCAAGCTCTACACCCGCCTCTCCACCGCCGTAGTCGAACAATCCTTTGCCTTTGCCCGAGACAATGGATGTCCTGTCAGCATCAATCTTTCAATGGAAGACATCGAAAACGATGCGTTTGTTCGACAGATCCAAGAAGAGCTTATCCGGCTTGATATCGCCCCATTGATCACCTTTGAGATTCTCGAGAGTGAATACATTCAAGATTATGAGCGCATGATCGCTTTTATGAGCGATGTCCAGCGCCTCGGATGCAAGATCGCTATCGATGATTTTGGCAGCGGGTACTCCAACTTCGTCTATTTGCGCCGGTTGCGACCCGATATTCTCAAGATCGATGGTTCACTGATCCGAAACATTCACGAAGACAGATACGCCCAGATCATCGTCCAATCCATCAACGATTTTGCCCACAAACTCGGTATCGCTACGGTCGCCGAATTTATCCACTCCGAAGATGTCTTTGGGCAGCTCAAACAACTCAATATCGATTATTACCAGGGATACTATCTCGGAAAACCGATCCCAAAAGGAGCCGTGCAGTGTCTCGAAAACTGACAATACTTTTCCTGCGGCTCATCGCCCTGCTTCCGCCGCTGCTCTTCGCAGCAAAACCGATCGCCCTCACCCCAGCCGAACAACAATGGATTGCAAAGCACCCAACACTCACCGCCCAAAACGAAACAGACTGGCCTCCGTACAATTTCAACGATCACGGCACACCCAAAGGCTTCTCGGTCGACTACCTGAATCTCCTCGCATCCAAACTGCACCTCAAGGTGCAGTATCTGCAAGGGAAAACCTGGAGCGACTACATGCAACAGTTCCGATCGGGTAAGCTCGACCTGATGCTCAACATCCGCAAGACCAAAGCCCGCGAAAAGGATTTTCTCTTCACTCCCCCCTACGTCCGCGCCGCCAAGTCGATCTTTACCAACCTTCCCGGGATCCACAATCTCAGCGATCTCAACGGCAAAACCGTCGCCATCCCCAAGGGATACTATATCGAAGAGTTTCTCCGTGCCTACTATCCAGGTAT
>JALVWV010000068.1:3476-3882 GCA_027023145.1 Campylobacteraceae bacterium
ACCCAATCTGCTCCAATCTCTCATCGCAGTCGCCAGCCAAAAAGCCGATGCTGTCGTCGAAGACTACAGTGCCATCAATACCCTGATGCAGGAGAATGGCTTGATGCTCCGCTACACGACGGTGGTGGAAGATGCCCGGCTCATCAAAGCGATGAATATCGGTGTCACCCCCCGCAAACCTCTCCTCAAGACCCTCCTCGAAAAAGCCATGCACGCCGTCACCAAAGAGGAGATGCAAAGTCTCAACGAAAAATGGCTCAACACAAAAGGGGTGGAGTGGCACAATCATCAGTCC
The DNA here is from genome assembly GCA_027023145.1 of Campylobacteraceae bacterium. GTDB lineage: Bacteria > Campylobacterota > Campylobacteria > Campylobacterales > Sulfurovaceae > S017-3. The sequence goes on from JALVWV010000068.1 coordinate 3,772, forward strand.
CTCAATCTGACCGATGCCGAGGCAGCATTTGTCGCCAAGCATGCAACCATCCGGATGTGCAACAACCCCAACTGGATGCCGATTGAATTTGCCAAAGATGGAGACATGCAC
>JALVWV010000069.1 GCA_027023145.1 Campylobacteraceae bacterium
GGGATATGGTGGCGGACTTCTTCGACCAGCGGGATCATCCGATCCTTATCGCCGTCCATCAGGAGGCGGGCGATTTTCTCTTCGTCACTCATCGCCTCATAGGCTTCGTCCACCGCTTCGGTATCGACCGTTTTGTCGGAGAAGTGTTCGATGAAACGGAAGAGCGACTGATCGTCCGGGTCAAACAGGAGCTCTTCGCACACGGCGATGTCCTCCGGCTCCATTTTGGCCAGCGGGATGATGTGCTTGACGTTGATGATGACGGAGGTGAGCCCGGCTTCGATACAATGGTGGAGAAAAATCGAGTTGAGATACATCCGGGCATGTTTGTCCAGACCAAATGAGATGTTGCTCAGCCCCAGCGTCGTCCCCACATCAGGATACCGTTTGCGCAACGCCGCGATCGCATCCCGCGTCTGGATCGCCGCATCACGGTACTCTTCGTCTCCGGAGCCGACCGTAAATGTCAAAGTATCGATCATCAAATCCGAGGGGCGCAAACCGTGCAGCTCCGTCGCCCGACGGATCATCCGCTCGGCGACAGCCACCTTGGTCTCAGTGGTCTTGGCCATCCCGGTCTCATCGATCGTCAGGAGCACGAGTGCCGCACCGAAACGTTTGGCGAGTTGGCAAATGGCATCAAATTTCCCTTCGCCGTCTTCGAGGTTGGCGGAGTTGATGATGGGGCGACCGCCGATCTGCTTGAGTGCCGCCTCGATGGTACCGACGCGGGTGGCATCGGGCATGAGCGGAAGGGGGATTTTTTGATTGTAGAGCCCCATGACGATATCCATATCTTTCGCTCCATCCCGGCCGGCAAACTCGACGTTGACATCGAGCGCATGGGCTCCGTCGCGCACCTGTGCCTGTCCCACTGTCAGCGTCCCTTCGTAATCTTCTGCGAGGATCAATTCCCGGAAGGCTTTGGAGCCGGTGGCATTGCTCCGCTCACCGATGAGCAGGGGTGCTGGCTCCTGAAACAGATCGGTCGCGTGAAAAAGGGAGGCGACCGCCGGAGCACTTTTACCCGTCGGTCTACGTGGGGTGCGACCCTCGAGGGCTTTTGAGAGGGCGAGGATATGCTGAGGGGTCGTGCCGCAGCATCCGCCGACGAAGGATACCCCGTCAAACTCGGTAAACTCCAACTCTTTGGCCGCAAACTCATCCGGCCCCATCGGATAGTAGGTAAACCCTCCCCGGTTTTGGGGCAATCCAGCATTGGAGTGGATCGAGAGAGGAAGCGATGCCCGCTCGCTCAAGGTTTTGAGATGTTTTTTGACCTGATCGGGGCCGGTGCCGCAGTTGAAGCCCAACGAGAGGAGATCAAAGGGTTCGAGGATCGACACGATCGTCGCCGCATCGGTACCGATGAGCATTGTTCCGCTGAGCTCGATGGTCACCGAGACCATGATCGGCACTTCGACATTTCGCTCATTTGAAGCATCATTGCAGGCATGGATCGCCGCTTTGATCTGAAGGGGATCTTGGCACGTCTCGAGGAGGAAGACATCCACCCCGCCGTCGATCAGTCCCTTGGCCACTTCCACATACCCGGCGTACATTTCGTCATAATGGATATGCCCCAGCGAGGGGAGCTTCGTCCCCGGCCCGATCGATCCGAGGACAAACCGGGACTTCTCGGGCGTGCTGTACTCGTCACAGATGGCCTTGACCAGCTCGGCACCCCGCCTGGAGAGCTCGTACGCCCGATGTCCCAATCCATACTCATCCAGCACCCATGGCATGGAGCCAAACGTATTGGTCTTGATCATATCCGCACCCGCCATCGCGTAGCGCTTGTGGATCCGTCCGATGACTTCAGGAGCCGTAGCGTTCAGAAGCTCATTGCACCCCTCCTGTGAGGCACCCTGCTCATCCAGCCACGCCTCATCGGGAACTTTGAGGTCCTGAATCTGCGTCCCCATCGCCCCATCGAGAATCAGATAACGCTCAGTAATGATCTGCTCGATCTGTTGGCGGATGCTCATAAGAAGGTCCTTTGGTGGAGTTTGCTACGCATAGGGTGTGCAACAGCACACCAAAATCACAACGTAATTTGTCAGAATCTTTTTACAGTGCTTTCTTCGCTTCGTTCAGCGCTGCAATGACGGCGTCGATATTTTCTTTGGGAATATGGACTTTCCAGTCCGGTTCATCGCTGCCACCGCTGAGGAAGATTCCAATACTGGCGACCGGTTCACTTTTAGCCCCATAGGGTTCTTGAAGGGTTGCTACCTCTATTGTACCGTTTTGGGTTCCGCTGAGATCGATGGTCGTGATCTCTTGTGTTGTTTTGCTCATGGGTTTCTCCTTTTTCTGGTGGGTTGTTCTGGACTTCAATTCAACCAAACGCGAAGCGTTTCTTGTGGGACTAAAGTCCCAACCCCTATAATAGCTTTTCACAAAAAAGCATACCAAAATTCCTAATTCCTAATTCCTAATTCCTAATTCCTAATTCCTAATTCTTAATTCCTAATTCCTAATTCCTAATTCCTAATTCTTAATTCCTAATTCCTAATTCCTAATTTGCTTGTGCAACGCACAAGCATCACCGTTCCATCGCCACAACCCCACTGCGGACGATCTCAATAGGGTTGTAGCGCTTGGTAGCTGTGATGAAATGTTTGATCCGCACTGGCTCGTCGGCGGCCATGGCGATCACCATATTTTCTCCGACGTTGACTATCCCGCCGTTATAAGCGGCACACAATGCCTGAATGTCACTGAGCTTCTCTTCGATGGGGAATTTCACCAGCACCATCTCCTTCTCGACCATTTCGGAGTGCTCGATGACTTTGAGCGTGGGAATGAGCTTGTGCAGCTGCTTGGTGATCTGCTCGATCACCCGCTGGTTGCCCCGGGTGACGATGGTCATGTGGGACAAATCGGTCTCGGGGATCGGGGCGACGGTGAGGGTCTCGATGTTGTACCCCCGTCCGGCGAAGAGTCCGGAGACCCGTGCGAGCACCTGCGCTTCGTTGAGGACGACAACCGAAATCACTCTGCGTACGGTTTCCATCAGCTCTCCTTGTGTTCGAGTAACATATTGTAGAGTGCCCCACCGGCGGGCACCATCGGAAGGACATTTTCGAGGCGATCGACGGCAACGTTGATGAAGGTTACTTTTCCCCCTTCAAGTGCCGCGTCAAGTGCCGCGTCAAACTCCGTCTTGGTCGTCACATCGTAGCCCGCCCCGCCGCACGCTTCGGCGAGGAGTTTCCAGTTGGGCTGGTAGCTCAGATCGGTCTCGGCATAGCGTTTGTCATAGAAAAAGGTTTGCCACTGCCGTACCATTCCGAGGAAATGGTTGTTAAGGATGACGTTGATCACTGGCAGGTTGTTCTCCGCAGCGGTGACAAGCTCTTGTACATTCATCAGGATTGAACCATCACCCGTGATATTGATGACGTGCTTATCCGGGCAGGCGACCTTGGCTCCGATAGCAGCGGGGAAACCGTAGCCCATCGTTCCGAGACCACCCGAGTTGATCCATTGGCGTGGACGGTCGAAGGGGTAAAACTGCGCCGCCCACATCTGGTGCTGCCCCACATCGGAGGTGATGACGGCATCCGCACCCACCTTCTCTCCGATCCGCTCGATCACCCACTGAGGCTTGATCACCTCATCGCTATCACGGTACGTCAATGGATGGAGTTCATCGTAGCGTTTTAAAATGTCACGCCACACTTGGTAGCGCTCCGGCTTGATCCGCTCTTCGAGGTGAGCGATGAGCTTCTCGACGACAATGTTGATATCCCCCACGATGGGATAATCGACATCGACCAGCTTGGCGATGTTGGCCGGGTCGATGTCGACATGGATCACATCGGCATACTTGGCAAACTCACTCAGCTTGCCGGTCACCCGGT
>JALVWV010000070.1 GCA_027023145.1 Campylobacteraceae bacterium
CAATTAAAAGTAATGTGCAAGATTTAATCTTTGAACAGTATCCTGATCTTAAAAAAGATTTTATTGATTACATAGAGAGTAACTAGTGGATAGAGAGGATGCAATATACATGATAAAATGTTGGACAATGGCATTAATTAAAAAGATTTAGAACACAGAAGGAGAGGCTTATAATGCAGTTAATAAATCACCTGCTTGGTAATTATCATAAATGACCACCACGCATCATCCATACCTGCATTCGCTCAAAATCACAAAAGAGGCTGATTCGCTTGGATATCCTTTTGACTTGCCTGTGGTTAAGTATACCGATGAGATAGAATTTCATCCGAAGGTCACCTATATCGTCGGCGAGAATGGGTCTGGCAAGTCTACGCTCTTGGAGGCTATGGCTGTTGGGTTGGGGTTTAATCCTGAGGGTGGCACCAAGAACTTCAACTTTGCTACCAAAAACTCTCACTCATCTCTGCATGAACATATCAAAATACACAAACACTACATCAACCCTAAGAATCATTTCTTTTTACGTGCAGAGAGTTTTTATAATGTTGCCACTGAGATAGAGGTACTTGATAAGATATGGCCACTGTTGCATTGTTATGGCGGAAAATCATTACACAACCAGTCTCACGGAGAGTCATTCTTCTCCTTGTTTATGCATAGATTTGGTGCTGATGGTTTATATATACTCGATGAGCCAGAGGCGGCTCTTTCTCCTGATAGGCAGTTGGCATTTTTGGTAAGGATGCATGAGTTGATAGGGCAGAATTGCCAGTTTGTCATCTCTACACATTCTCCCATCATACTCTCATATCCGGATGCATTGATTTATGAGATAGGTGATGATGGCTTAAGAGCCTGTGAATATGAAGATACTCAAACATATAGAACCTCAAAGTACTTCATTAACAATTATCATAAGATGCATGAAGGACTTGGGTTGGTGTAGCCCCGGTTTTTCATCCAAAGTCTAGTCAAGTGGAAGAAGACAGTATAAAGGAGATAAAAATAGACATAGATAGATATTTGGATTGATAATGAAACACGTGATTTCCTTTTCAAAGCAAAACTTTCTGAGCATCTCAGAATACGAGCCATTCGGCTCAAAAATAAAGACAATCTCATCGATCTCTTTTTTATAGTCTTCAGTTTTACGTAGAGCTTCTTTACCAAAGCCTACGGAGTCAATGTCCATGAGTATTGTTCGATGGACATAAATATCTCAACTATTTTTCCCAATCAAGTTTTCTTTTTGAAAATCAACCTTCTCCCCGAAAAACAGCTTTTTTGATCCAATAAATACTGTTAGTAATTATCAATGCCATAAGAGCAACAAATGTGCAATCGATCCCGTTACATTTTTGTTACATTAAGAAACACTTCTCTTAAATAATAGAAATAAATATACTTTATATATTATTTTTATTTATATATCTGTATAATTCAGTTGACCAAGAAGTCAAATACATCCAAAAAGAGGAAAGGAGGGCACTGTATGAATAACAGTAAGGAAAAACTATCCTATGCTCCAAGCGTAGCTGAGTCGACCGACTCGGCTGTGCAAACCCGGGAGAGCTTGTCACTGGAAACGAGGCGAAATTTTCTGAAACGGGGCATGTCTCTGTCGGTAGGGGCTGCGGCCGCTATGGGCGGCGCGATGAGCGTCTCGGCAGAAGGGTTCAAGCCCGACCCGGAGAATCTCCCACCCCACATCGCCAAATGGGGCAAGAGCTGGGGGCGCGACGCCAATACCCATCCGTATGGCATACCGTCCAAGTATGAAGCCAATGTGGTGCGGCGTATTGTTCCTTGGTTGACAGCAGATCAGAAGGCTACGGTGACGTTTACCCCCTGGCAGGACATCGAAGGCACCGTGACCCCCAACGGATTGCATTTTGTCCGTACCCACGGCGGTGTGGTGGATATCAACCCCCTTGAATGGCGTTTGATGATCCACGGGATGGTCGATCGACCAGTGATTCTTACCCTAGAAGATCTCAAACGGTACCCCTCGGTTACGCGCCAGCACTTCTTCTCGTGCCCAGCCAACAGTGCGATGGAAGCACGCGGACCGGGGCTGGATTCTCTCCAGGTGACACACGGGATGCTCTCGTGCTCGGTTTATACGGGAGTAGAGCTCAAAACCATCCTCGATGATATTGGCCTCAAAGAGGGCGCCAAGTGGATGTTTTCTGAAGGGTCGGATCCTGCAAGTGTGGGACGTTCGGTGCCCATCGAGAAAGTGCTGGATGATGCCATGCTGGTTTACGCCATGAACGGCGAAGCCCTCCGTCCTGAGAATGGCTATCCGGTGCGTCTGCTCCTTCCCGGATGGGAAGGGGTCTTGCAGACCAAATGGCTGCGCCGTTTGAAGTTTGACGACAAAGCATGGTGGGTGCGTGAAGAGAACACCAAGTATACCGAGCTCCTTCCCGACGGACACGCCAAGATGTTTAACTGGGTATTTGAATCCGACTCCGTCATCACTTCACCGTGTCCCGAGCGTGACTGGCAGGGGATGAAACCCGGTCCCATGAAGATCGGCGGTATCGCCTGGAGTGGGCGTGGGATCGTGGAACATGTCGATGTGACACTCGACGGCGGCAAGACATGGAAAGAAGCGACCATTACGAGCGAGAAGCTCCCCAAATCGGTTACCCGGTTCGAATTTTTCTTTGAATGGGACGGCAAGCCACTGTTGATCGGAAGCCGATCGACCGATGAGACCGGCTACACGCAGCCGACCGAGCAGGAGTTGCTCGAGCAGAAAGGTACCGAATTTATCTACCACCGTAATGCGGTACAGATTTGGGAAGTATCCACCAATGGGGAGGTGCACAATGTCCAAATCCGTAATGCGTAAATCCGCTGAAGTGATCGCCATCGCGGCACTCAGCATCTTGACACTTGGCACCGCACTTCATGCAGAGGAGGCTCATGCCAAGCTGAGCTATACCCCTGCTGATCCGGATCATTATCCTTTCCGAGGGATTGTGACCAACAAGAAAGGTCAGAAGATCAATGTAGACGGCGCCGTGGTACGTCCGACCATCGAAGGGAATTGGGTCAACCACTCTCCGATCACTGGCTACAAACCTCATTTGGGAACCTCACCGACTCAGGAGATGATCGATGCGTGGAATGTCGATGTCCGACCTGATGGCAAAGGATTGCCTCCCGGGAAGATGACCGTCGAGCAGGGTTCCGAAGTGTTCGCCAAAAACTGCGCCATGTGTCACGGTGAGTTTGGAGAAGGCTCCGGGAAAAATCCAGTACTTGTCGGTGGGCAAGGCACTCTGAAGAATCAGGCGCACAATGGTGGTGAAGAAGGGCCGGAGAAAACACTGGGAAGCTATGCCTCGTACATTGCCCCCTATTTCTGGTACATCAAAGTGGCCATGCCACTCCCGACCCCCAAATCGTTGAGTGACGACGAAGTCTACGGAATTCTGGGGTATTTGCTTCAGTTGAATGAAATTAAAGTCAACGGCAAAGAGATCGAAGATGACACGGTGATCGATGCGGCCTTTATCAAGTCGGTTCACCTCCCCAATGAAAAGGGGTTTGAGTACAACGATCTGCGCCACCCCTATTCACACGGTACACGCTGCATGAAAGATTGCATCGATCCGAAGAAAGTCAAAGTGATGCACATTGGCGTTGATGCGACCGACAGTATCGTCCCTTCGGTACAAGTCCCACGCTACAACATGGAAGAGCCCAAGAAGAAAAGCGGCGGCAATGCCGTCCAGTCGGACTACAAAGCCAGTTGCGCCGCCTGCCACGACAGTGGAGCCGCCGGAGCACCGGTCGTCGGTAAAAAAGGTGAGTGGACTGCCCGGATCAAGCAAGGAAATGAGACGCTCTATACGCACGCCATCAAAGGCTTCAACGGTATGCCTCCCAAAGGGGGTGCCATGAGCCTGAAAGACGATCAGATCAAAGCGATCGTCGACTACATGGTCAACACCAGTAAATAAAAGGAGCTATCATGCAACAGATAAAACATTGGCTACTCGCAGCAGCAGTGGGACTCTCCCTTCCCGTAGCAGCCACTGCAGGCACTGCGGATCTGGTCAAAGAGGGGGAGAAGATTTTTACGACCAAAAATCTGGGAAACTGCCTCTCCTGTCATGCCGCCAACGGTAAGAAGATCGACGGCCCGGGAAGTCTCGGCCCGAAACTGACCGGACTCTCAGTTTGGCCCAAGAAGGCGCTGTACGACAAAATCTACGATCCGTACACCACCAACCCGATCTCAGCGATGCCTCCGTTTGGTAAAAACGGTTGGCTGGACGATCATCAGATCCAGGCGCTGGTCGCTTATCTGAAAACCATCCATTAATCACAACACAAAGGAAACACACATGAAACGACGCGAATTTATCGGATACGGAACAGGAATTCTGGCCTTGGCAGCTGCCCCGAGCCTTTTGAGTGCAAAAGACTACCGCAAGGCGCTCCCCGATGTTTGGAAGATCAAAAATGATGCCGCAAAAAAAGGGGCCTCTACCGCAGGAATTGATGCCGCGATCAAAGCGATTTTTGGCAAAGAAGTGGCCGCCGATGACGGGGTAGCACTCAAAACCCCCGAGATCGCCGAGAACGGCGCGGTTGTTCCCGTCACGATCAAAGCAGATGGCGCGAGCCGTATTGCACTGTTTGAGAGTGCCAACCCGGAATCAACCGTCGTGATCTTCGATGTCCCCAAAGGTGCAATCCCTGAGTACTCGGTACGGATCAAAATGCAACAGACCGGAACCATCACTGCTGTCGCCGAAGTCGACGGCAAGCTCCATCGTACCGACAAGGTAACCAAAGTCACCGTCGGTGGTTGTGGTGGTTGATGTCTCTGCGACAATGAAGACCTGCGTGGAGCTGGCTGTATGATCGGTTCTGAAATATAAAAAAGAAAGAGTAACAAAGGAAAAACCCATGAGAATCAAAGCAAAATCCAAAGGTGGAAAAACAACGGTTAAAGCGCTCCTGAAGCACCCCATGATGAGTTTCGTTCAGGCGAAAAAAGCAGGAAAACCTGCCAACTTTATTACCCATATCACTGCCAAAGTCGGTGACATGCAGGTGCTGGACGCTTCGACCAGTCAGAATCTCTCGAAGAACCCCTACCTGAAGTTTGCCTTCAAAGGTGATGCCAAGGGGAAAGAGATCGAGATCACCTGGGTCGATCTTTCCGGAAAGACCAAGACCGGAAAAGCAAAAATCAAATAAGGGCACTTGCCGAAAGGATGACCTATGAACGTGATAAAAATAACCGTTGCTGCTTTGTTGATGGCTTCGCTGGCGAGTGCCGCGAGTTTCAACACCCAGGCAGAGAAAGACAGGAAAGCACTGATTGCCTATATGGAGAAAAAATTTTCTGACCCCGCCAAAAACAAAGGGTCCTTTTTCCCATATTCCACAAATGAGGAACTTTCCAAGCGCTTTACTAAAGGGATCAAGCGTGATGCGTTTCGTCTAGGATCGTATGCGTATGACAAGGGTGGAAAATCCCAATACGATGAAGTGATGGAGATGCCGCCGTTTGAGGATAACATTGATGCGGGCAAAGCGTTGTATGAGAAGAAGTTTGCCAATGGCAAAACCTTCAAAAGCTGCTTTCCTGATCCGGCAATAGCGGGGGAGTATCCGAAATTTGATGATAAAAAGGGTACTGTGGTTACGTTGACGCTGGCGATCAATGAGTGTCTCAAGGCCAACGGTGAAAAACCCTGGAAGATGAAAAAAGGAAAGATGGCTGATCTGGAAGCCTACTTTGCCTCGGCTTCGACTGAAGCAGGGAAAAAAGTCCACATTGTCATCCAATCCGAAGCAGCTGCCCAAGCGTACGAAGCTGGGAAAAAAGCCTATTACTCTCAGCGGGGTTACCTCAAACTCTCCTGCGCGACCTGTCACGTACAAGGCACGGGTAAACGTGTCCGAAATGAGTACATGTCGCCCTTGCTAGGACACACGACCCATTTCCCGGTCTACCGTCTCAAATGGCAGGGGCTAGGGACGCTGGAGCGTCGGATCGAGGGGTGCAACAAGGATGAGGGCGAGAAGCCACACAAACCCGGAAGTCCCTGGATGAGCAATGTGCTCTATTTTATGGCGTACATGTCCAACGAAATGCCAGTCGACGGCCCAGCTATTCGCAAATAAGGAGGCGACCATGAAAACGTATACACTTACAAGCATCATCCTCTCGGTAGGGTTGGGCCTCTCTTCTCTCTCGGCAGCTACGCTCGCCGATGCGGCTAACATTGACGTCGCCAAAGTATGTGATGTCAAAGCCAATGGCATCGAGGGGGTGCTGAAAACGGCAGCCGAGTATAACGCGCTGGCCAAAAAACTCGGCGTGGAGTTCAAACGCAAAGGGGTGACGACCAGTCAATACATCACCGATACCGAGGCGGCGGTCAAAGCCAAAGCCAAAGAAGTAACGCTGAAGTACACAAAAAAAGGGAAAGTCAAAAAGCATACCTTTGCAACAACCTATGCGGCCTGGCGAGCCTGCCATTTTGCCGTACGGGCGGTTCAGCAAGTCAACGAGGCTGAGACCACTTGGCGTTTGGCCGTTCCCGGGGACGGATTCAAATTTTAGGCACCTGTTTGGAAAGGCAGGGGGGTATGGCGCGTTGCCATGCACCCTCCATTCCTGCAAGAAGCCCAGGAGACCCTTGATTTCTATGTAGGAATACATATCAAGCAGTATCTATTCCTGTTTAGGATATATGAACAAAGGAACACAATGAACGAAATGAAACGACGAGAATTTCTCTACATGATGGCGGTACTCGGTGCCGCACCGGTTTTTGCCAATTCACACATGCGTCTGAGCCCGGAAGGAAAGCTTGAGGACTATTACAAACTCAAGCCCTTCGGGAATGCCCGAATCCTTCATACGACGGACTCACATGCCCAGTTGATGCCGGTCTATTTCCGGGAGCCGAGTGTCAACATTGGATTGTACGACAACTTCGGCAAACCGCCCCACATCGTCGGAAAAAATTTCCTCGATTACTACAAGATCAAAAACAACCCCCGTCTCGAATATGCGCTGACGTGTGTCAACTTCGAGAAACACGGAGAAGCGATGGGGCGCGTCGGGGGATTTGCCCATCTCAAAACAGCCGTGGATTTCCTCCGCACCAGCTTTGGCCACGACAAGACCCTCCTGCTTGACGGGGGCGATACCTGGCAGGGGAGCTGGACAGCGCTTCAGACACGCGGCAAGGATATGGTGGGAGCCATGAACCTGCTTGGCGTCGATGTGGCGGTGGGTCACTGGGAATTCACCTACACCGAAAAAGAGATCCTCGAGAACCTCAAAATGCTCAAGGCAGAATTTATCGCCCAGAACGTCAAGGTCAAAGAAGACGCCATTATGGATGAGAAATTCACGCCCTACGATGAGGATGAAGGATGGGCCTTCAAGCCCTATACGATCAAGAAGATGGGCAAAGCCCGCGTTGCGATCATTGGGCAGGCTTTTCCCTATACGACCATTGCCAATCCTCAGCGTTTCATCCCCGATTTGACCTTCGGAATCGAAGCCGACAGTATGCAGGCGATGGTCGACCACGTTCGCAAGAAAGAGAAGCCAGATGCCGTCATTGTCCTCTCTCACAACGGCTATGATGTGGACAAAAAAATGGCACAGGTGGTCAGCGGCATCGACTTCATCATGGGAGGGCATACCCACGACGGTGTCCCCGAAGCCTATCCGGTCACAAACAAAAAAGGAACCACGTATGTATGCAACGCTGGCAGCAACGGCAAGTTCCTCAACGTGCTCGACCTTGACATCCAGAAAGGCAAAGTAGTGGACTTCAAGTTCACGCTTCTGCCGATTTTTTCGGATTTGATCCCCGAAGACAAAAAAATGAAAGAGTACATCGCCAGCGTTCGCAAGCCTTTTCTCAAAGAGCTTGAGCGCCCGTTGGCGACCACTGAGATTGCGCTGTTCCGTCGCGGCAACTTCAACGGCACCTGGGATCAGGTGATCGTCGATGCTCTGCGCAAAGTCGGTGGCGCAGATGTCGCTCTCTCTCCCGGCTTCCGCTGGGGAACGAGTTTGCTGGCTGGTCAGGAGATCACCTTCGATGATCTGGCGACTCAGACAGCCATGACCTATCCGGAGACATACGTCAAAGAGATGGATGGTAAGACCATCAAAGTGATTCTCGAAGATGTTGCGGACAACCTCTTCAACAAAGATCCCTTCTATCAGCAGGGGGGAGATATGGTGCGCACCGGCGGACTCTCGTACAAGATTGATCCGACCAAAGAGATCGGTCACCGGATCAGTGACATTACGATGCTCGATGGCAAGAAGCTGGATGCGAAAAAAACCTATAAGGTCGCCGGATGGGCAACTGTTGGCTCCAAGTCACCGGGCAAGCCGGTTTGGGAGTTGGTTGAGGAGTATTTGAAAAATGTCAAATCGATCCATGCCGGCTACAACGTAGAAAGCCCGGAGATTATCGGTATCAAGGGGAATCCGGGTATTGTCCAGTGCTGAAAATACAGCAAGAGAAGAAAGGAGACATTGTGCAGAAGATTTTGTTGATGATGCTTGTTTTTTCTCTCTCCTTATTGTGGGGGGCTTCCCCCTACGATGCCGGGCAAAAACTCTTCACAGAAAAGTGCTCTTCATGTCATATGGGGTTCATCTCGGCAGACCGGATCAAAGAGAATTTTTTTGAGAAGAACAATACTGTGTTGCATCTCAAAGCTCCCTCGGTCAACATGTTGGCCTACGCCATCATGCGCGGCCCCAAAAAGGTGGGAGATCCCTCCGATCCCGACATGCGTCAGGATGAGATCGAAGAGTACCTCAAAGGCTATCTAGAGCACCCCGTGCGCACCGAATCTATCTGCGATCCGGACATCATGCGTTATTACGAGACCAAAGCTCCTATTCGTGGCTTGAGTGATGCAGATTATACGGCATTGGCTCGTTTTTTCATGGGCTACAAACAGCACCGCCAAACCGCCCATCCCAGTGTCGTTAAACATTTGAGCCAAGCAGAGGATTTTTCGCGCATTCAGGCCGAAGCCAAAGCCGACGGAAAGCGGATCATCATCGAAGCGAGTTCGCCAACGTGCCATTATTGCAAACGGATGAAACGGGAGGTGATCGAGACGCCTGAGGTGCAGAAGGCTCTGACTCAGGGGTACGTGTTGGTCGATGTGGACATCAGCCGGCATTCTCTTCCCTTTAACCTCAACAAGGTCTATCGGCATGTCACGCCAAGCTTTTTCATCGTTGAGAGCAACGGAACATTGGTGGCTCAGTATCCGGGCAGTTGGGAAAAACACGATTTTTTAAGCATACTCAGAGAACACCGTCCAAGGAGATAGTCATGTCAATTTCGTTTACCGTTGTCGGTACATTCAGTGCCAAAGAGGGGCAGAGTGGGCTCCCCCGTCCTGCCGCAGATCTCTTGGAATTGCGGGAAGGCTATGGGATCGTTGGGGATAAATTTGCTAGGATCGATCTCGATCAGACGGTGATGATTGTTGGACAGCGTGCCTACGATCTGGCACGTGAAGCGGGTATTGTGCTCGAGCCGGGAAGCCTCGGTGAAAATCTCCTGCTTGATCTGGATCCTCATCAACTGCCGGTAGGAACTCAGTTGCGGATCGGATCAGCGGTGATCGAACTCACCGAAGCATGTACGCTGTGCAACCATCTGAGTGTTTTTGATCGCAAACTGCCCAAACTGGTGCGTCATGATCGAGGTCTTTACTGTCGGATTGTTGTTTCGGGAAGCATTCAAGCCGGGGATGAGGGGGTCGTACTGGAAGAGAGGAAGCGCGCATGAAACGTTTGGGAACCTTGTGGATGATTTTCCTGATTTTGGGTACATTTGCCTCAGCCAAAATGCACTACACCGACCCCAAACCCACCTTTGAAAATCCCCGCAAGATCATTGTTCGCCTCAAGAGTGGGGATGTGCATGTAGCCAATCACCTGATCGGTACGATCAACAATATCCTCAAAGAATATCCCGAAGATGCCCTCAAAGTTGCTGTGATCGCTTACGGTCCTGGGATGCGCGTTCTGCGCAAGGACTATGATTCTCAAACCCTCAAACGCCTTCGGTCTCTTCTGGCGTATGATATCGAGATCATTGGTTGTCTCAATACGATGAAGACCATGGGATGGAAGCGCAAAGAGTTTATCGATGGAGTTGATTATGTCCAAGCTGGGGTAGCTGAAGCGATCGAACGGCAGGCTGGAGGGTGGATCGATGCTACGCCTTATTAGAGATATCTCCCTTCTTCTTCTTTGCTTCAAAAGGTAACAATGAAGCGCAATGCCTCCACTTCTTCTTCCTATTCAAATGCCCCTTATCCAAACTAAGCTATCCTGTCGTAGTGATTTTTCTCACTTAATTTCAGTATCAAAAGGGGAAGCAGATGTCGAGTCTGATGAAAGCTCCAGCGAACACACCCGTATGGGTCGATGAAGCGCGATGCAAAGCGTGCGACAAATGTGTAGCGTATTGCCCGGCCGGTGTCTTGGCAATGCGTCAGGATCCGCAAACCGTTTTGGGGGCAATGATTGAAGTAGTCACACCTGAAGCGTGTATTGGATGCAATGAATGTGAATTGGTTTGCCCGGATTTTGCAATCTATGTTGCAGATAAAAAAGAGTTTAAGTTTGCCAAGTTGACCGATCAGGCCAAAGAGCGAGCCGAGGCAATCGTAGCCAACAAATACATGAAACTTGCCTAAGGAGTAAGCATGAGTACAAGAGAAGTTATAACAAGCGGTAACGAGCTGGCTGCCCGCGCAGCCGTCGATGCCGGATGTAAATTTTTTGCAGGATACCCCCTGACACCCTCGAGTGAAATCATGCACGTGGTTTCCGATCTGCTGCCGACCATCGGTGGCGCAGCCATCCAAATGGAAGATGAGATTGCTGGGGTTGCTGCGGCGATCGGTGCCGGAATGTCGGGGGTTCGCTCCCTTACGGCCACCTCAGGACCTGGCATCTCACTTAAAGCAGAGAACTTGGGTTTGGCTCAGATGACCGAAGTCCCTCTTGTCGTTATCAACGTTATGCGGGGCGGTCCTTCGACTGGATTGCCGACCCGTGTGGCTCAGGGGGATGTTGCTCAGGCGAAAAACCCCAGCCATGGTGATTACAAGTCGATCACTGTCTGTGCCGGAACCCTTGAAGAGTGCTACACCGAGACCGTACGCGCCTTCAACCTTGCCGATCGATTCATGCAGCCAGTCTTTGTCCTTCTCGATGAGACCCTAGGGCATATGCATGCCAAAGCAACACTTCCCTCTCTCGAAGAGGTACAAGCTAGCATCGTCCCCCGCAAGACCTTTGATGGTGCACCGGAGGATTACCTCCCTTATGGTGCCGAACAGGATCAGCCAGCGGTACTGAACCCGATGTTCCAGGGATACCGCTATCACTACACCGGTCTTCACCATGGCCCCGACGGCTTCCCCACCGAAGAGATTGAGACGTGCCGCCTCCTCATCGACCGTCTTTTCCGCAAAGTCGATGAGCACAAAGATGAGATCGAGAGTAACGAAGAGTACATGCTCGATGATGCTGATGTGCTTCTGATCGGTTACGGATCGGCTTCACTGGCGATCAAAGAAGCGATCCGTACCCTCCGCGAGGAACATGGAATCAAAGCTGGTCTTTTCCGCCCGATCACCTTGTGGCCGTCTCCAGAGGATCGTTTGTATGAACTTGGACAGAAGTTTGACAAAGTCCTCTCGATTGAGCTCAATCAGGGGCAATACCTCGAAGAGGTACAGCGCAGCATGGGACGCCGGGATATCCAGAAGCTGACCAAGACCAATGGCCGTCCATTCTCACCGGCAGACATTATCGAAAAAGTGAAGGAGCTCTAAGATGGCATTTAATTACGACAAATATCTCAGAACCAGCAAAATGCCCACCTTGTGGTGTTGGGGGTGTGGGGATGGTGTTATCCTCAAATCCTTTATCCGCGCGATCGATAAACTGGGTTGGGAAAAAGATGACATCGCCCTCGTATCAGGAATCGGTTGTAGTGGGCGCTTCTCCTCCTACGTGGATATGAACACCGTCCATACGACCCACGGCCGTACCATTGCGTTTGCGACGGGGATCAAACTTGCCAATCCCGACAAACACGTCGTGTGCGTCGCTGGTGATGGCGACGGTCTGGCCATCGGGGGCAATCATACCATCCACGGTGCCCGACGCAACATCGATATCACCATGATTCTGATCAACAACTTTATTTACGGTTTGACCAACTCTCAGACGTCTCCTACGACGCCTCGTGGATTCTGGACGGTTACTCAAAAGACTGGAAACATTGATCCGACCTTTAATGCCTGTAATTTGGTTGAAGGTGCTGGTGCATCGTTTGTCGCTCGTGAAAGCGTCACCCAGCCAAGAAAACTCGAAAAAGTGTTGGTTGCAGCCTTGAAGCACAAAGGATTCTCCTTCGTTGAAGCTCTCTCCAACTGCCACATCAACCTCGGTCGCAAGAACAAAATGGGATCGGCCATGGCCAACCTCGAGTGGATCGACAGTATCAGTATGCCCAAGAAAAAGTGGGAAGCTCTCCCCGAAGAGGAAAAGATGAATTATCTGCCCACCGGTA
Organism: Campylobacteraceae bacterium; assembly: GCA_027023145.1. Classification (GTDB taxonomy): domain Bacteria; phylum Campylobacterota; class Campylobacteria; order Campylobacterales; family Sulfurovaceae; genus S017-3. The sequence continues at coordinate 12,636 of JALVWV010000070.1, forward strand.
TCCTCAAACAAGATGAAAATGCTCCTGAGTACTGCGAGATGTACGAAGAGGTCAAAAAAGCCCATCAGGGCAAGCGTGGCAAGATCACCCAAGATGATTTTGCGAAAAAAATCTAAGGAGAATCACCATGAGTAAAATTGTAATGAGATTTACCGGTGTCGGCGGGCAGGGTGTTCTTCTTGCCGGTGAGATTTTCGCTGCGGCCAAGATCAAGGCGGGTGGTTATGGGGTCAAGACGGCCACGTATACCTCTCAGGTGCGCGGTGGCCCTACTGTTGTTGATATTCAACTTGACGACAAAGAGATTTGGTACCCCTACGCTATCGATGGGCAAGTGGATTTCATGCTTTCTGTCGCGGACAAAAGTTATCAGCTTTTTAAGAAGGGAGTCCGTGAGGGAGCCACGATTGTCGTCGAGCCTAACTTGGTCTCCCCGACGGATGAAGACCGAAAGAAGTGGAATATCGTCGAGATCCCCATCATAACTATAGCCAAAGAAGAGGTCGGAAACGTCATCACCCAATCGGTGGTTGCATTGGCCATTGCAAATACCTTCACCAAAGCTTTGGATGAAGACTTACTTATCGATACCATGCTGAGCAAAGTCCCTGCCAAAGTCCACGAGGTCAACAAAAAAGCCTACGAGCTTGGTAAAAAATACGCTCTCGAAGCGATGAAGTAAACTTAAAACTGTTCGGGGCTGGGACTTCAGTCCCACTGCTCTTTTAGGCAAATCCCCCTCAAAGGTGCGCAATTGCGCACCCTACGCGGAGAATCTCACCAGAATTCCTAATTCCTAATTCCTAATTCCTAATTTTCCAGTATAATACCCTCATACAATTTTACAAACAGGAAATCACCATGAATATCCTATTGATTGGTGCTGGCAACATGGGTGGAGCCATGCTCGCCGGGCTTGATCGCACGCATGTTACCGTCGTTGAAGCATACGCACCCCGTGTCAAAGAACTCTCCAAACTCTACCCAGAGATCACAATCCTTGATACCATCCCTGCACTCGATGGTTATGTAGTTTTGCTGGCAGTTAAACCTCAGTCATTGGAGGGAATGACCTTTGAGGGGGAGGCGGAGGCGCTCATCTCGATCCTTGCGGGCACCCCTCTGGCGACCCTGAGAGAGAAGATTCAGGCACGTGCCTACATCCGTGCGATGCCTAATCTGGCAGCACTGAAACAAAAGGCCGTCACTTCGGTTACGGGGGATACACATTTCAAAGAGCAGGCACTGGAGATTCTCTCGAGCATCGGTCGGGCGATCTGGCTTGAGAATGAAAAACAGCTCGACATCGCCACTGGCATCGGCGGATCGGCTCCGGCGTGGCTGGCACTTGTGGCCGAAGCGCTGGCTGATGGTGCGGTCAATATGGGACTGCCCCGTGCGACAAGTTACGAATACCTTCCCATGCTTTTTGAAGGGATGGGTGCGCTGCTGGCCGAAGAACACCCCGCCTTGCTCAAAGACCGCGTCATGTCTCCCGGTGGCACCACCGCCGCTGGCTATGCCCAACTCGAGGCCGCTGGGACACGTAATGCTTTCATGCAGGCGATGAAAGCGTGCTATGAGAGGACGCAAACACTCTAATCCGGGGGCACGACTTCAGTCGTGTTATTTTCAGCGACTGCACCAAAAGACATACTTTCCGATAAAGTCGCTGCTCTAGAGGATTGCCAACACAAGGAGCTAACCATGTATCTGTTTTCCGATCGCCTCTACCGCAAAGATGAAATTGCTCTCGATGACAACCAAAAACAGGTGATATTCACCACGATCGACAATGAGACAATTTTAGATTGGCTCAATGTCCATGGATTTCCTGAAAGTTTTATCGAAGATATTCAAAACGAAGATCAGAGTATTGCCTATGAATATAATGCCAAATTCCGTCTTATTATTCTTAAGTACTTCGTAGAGGATGATGAGGATGATATGCTCTATGAGGATGAAAACGTTGTCATCATCATCACCGATACGACGTTGCTGTTTCTCAGCCGGGATATGCGGATCATTAAGCACGTCACCACCAAGCTTTACAAGCGGTATGATCAGCGCGATTCACTCGAGTATATTACATATACTATCATTGACATTATGGTGGACAACACGATGAACATTATTGATCGGATTGACGATCAACTCGAAGAGATCGAAGACCGCATTTTTGCGGAGGATCTGGACGAACAAGAGGTACAGAAGAGCCTCTATTTCGCCCGCCGTACTCTCAACCGTATCACCAAACTCTCTGTCCAGTCCAACGATGTTGTCAATAAAATATATAACCATTTTACCGTCGAAGCGCGTCAGAAGCTCAAGTATGAGTTTATCGATCTCAAGGAGCATCTTTCTTTTTCGATCAATGAATCCAAGACCTATCTTGACCGTACTGGCTATCTTCAAAATCTTCTCATGGGCTTCATGAGCAACCGCATGAATCAGGCGATGCAACGGCTGGCTGCTATCTCGCTGATTTTCCTTCCGCTGACCTTTCTCGTAGGGGTCTACGGCATGAACTTTGATTTCATGCCGGAGTTGCGATGGAAATATGGGTATTTTGCTGTATGGGGGGTCAACCTCATCGTGGCGTGGCTGATCTATCGGTGGTTACGCCAGAAGAAGTGGATATAATTTGATTCTTTATGCTATAATCCTATCGAAGGCAGGCAGGTAGCAGCTGGCAGCATCGTGCTGCGAGAGGAAAGTCCGGGCTGCACGCAAGGCAGGACTCCATCTAACGGATGGCCGGAGCGATCCGAGGGCAAGTGCAACAGAAAGCAAACCGCCTGCTGAAAGGGTCAGACCCGCAACGATAACGCTGAAGCATTATCATTGAGGTCAGACCCTTTGGCGGGTAAGGGTGAAAGGGTGGGGTAAGAGCCCACCGGTGGGGGTGGTAACATCCTCAGCCAGGTAAACCCTGTCCGCAGCAAGGGGCACCAGGTATAAGCTTTGCATCTTTTGTGTGTCCCGCTCGAGCTTGTCGGCAACGGCAAGCCTAGATAAATTGCTACCCACGACAGAACCCGGCTTATCGCCTGCCTTCGCTTTTTGTCTGCACAGGTGTGAGTGTTTGCT
>JALVWV010000071.1 GCA_027023145.1 Campylobacteraceae bacterium
AATGCTCCCATAAATATCGGCACCCATAATGACAATCGATACAAGCAGAAGAAGGTTTAAGATATTTCCTCGTAAATAATTATTATTGTCATAGGCGCGATCAAAAAGTTTTTTTAGGTATTTTTTTATGGTTTTCATGGTCGTTGACGCCCCTTCTTTCTTTGTTAGTCCGGTTATAATCATAAAATAATCATAAAATCATCATAAAATATTAAAGTACTTTTGTTTAAGTGTATCACAATGATACTTACGAGAGAATAGTCCTCCACCAAGGAGTATCCATCACAACGACCAAAGGATAGAACGATGACGGTACAGATTCCAAAAACACGTAAGCCGGTTTTTCCAAGAGCAACGACCTGGGATGTGGATGGGGTAAAAAAATCGGGTATTTATACCTGGTTTAAGCCCATCGAACAAGAACTTGCTTCCGGGTGGGTTGTCTCTGAGGGGAAAAAGATGCTGATGCTTGGAGGTTACTCTTACCTCGGACTCAACAAGCATAAGGAGATCTCAGAGGCTGCCAAAGAGGCTATCGATCTTTTTGGGACAGGGATGAGTGGTTCCCGGTTTCTCGCAGGTACCACGTCTGAGCATACCAAACTTGAACAAATGATCGCCGACTTCCACCAGAAAGAAGCCGCCATGGTTCTCTCGAGTGGTTACCTGACCAATGTCTCCACCATAGCCTGCCTGCTGGGAAAAGACGACTACATCGTCAGTGACAAGCTCAACCACGCGAGCATCATGGACGGTGCCCGGTATTCCCATGCCAAGCTCATACGGTACAAACACAACGATATCGACCACCTCGAACAGATACTCAGCAGACTGCCTGCAGATGCCCGCAAGCTTGTCATCACGGATACCGTCTTCAGCATGAGCGGTGCTATAGCAGATATGCCAGCGATTATCGAGGTTTGCAAGAGGTACGATGCTATCTTGATGGTCGATGAGTCCCACTCCACCTTTGTACTGGGGGAGAGTGGAGGGGGTATCGTCGAATATTTCGGTCTCAATCCGGATGATATCGATATCGTCATGTCCACACTGAGCAAAGCGATCCCCGCAAGTGGAGGCTACATCGCCGCGAACAAGAAGATCATCGAATATCTCCGTCATGAGTCTCGAGGGTTTATCTACTCTGGCGCTACAAGCATTGTTTCGATTATTGCTGCAATGAAATCTCTGGAGATATTTCAAAAAGAGGGAAAAAATCTTGTAAAAAAACTGCACGAAAACACAGCAGTTTTCTCCAGAGCACTCATACAAAACGGTCTTGAAATCGGAGAGTCCAAAACCTCCATTATTCCGATACATATCGGGGATGCAATGGATGCAGCCATTGCTGCTAAAAAGTGTCAGGATACAGGGCTTTATATCCATGCGGTCTTTCCACCAGTTGTCCCTCCTGGGAAATCGATCCTGAGAGCCTCCATCACGGCGGCACACACCCGGGAAGATCTCTTGATGGCGAGTCAGAAAATAGCACGCATTGTCCAAGAGGTTAAACAAACGTGACTTTAGAGAAAAAAATGTTGGCTTGTGCAGTGTTGTAATCTTAGGTGCAATGGGCGTTTATTGGAGCATTGAAACGGTGCACTTGCACGTCGTCTACCTCCACTCTGACCCAAAATTGGCTATAATGTCTGCCAAAGAAACAAAAAAGGCAGCCTATGAAAGTTTTACTGTTTTCGATTAATCGGACAGTCCAGGAGATGATTGACTTGGCTTTGCGGGATGTCCCGGGGGCAGAGTTGGTATTTTCCCGAGAGATTGGTGAAGGGAGTGAGGGTGATTTTGATGTGATGCTGGTCGACGATTCCATGCCGCTATATCGGGAGTGTCTAGCGCAGGTGGAGCATCTTGGGAAGCCCAAAACCGTGCTGTTGCATCAGGAGGCAGGAGAGGGTGATTTGGCGTGCGACTGTCGGGTCAAAAAACCTTTTCTCCCCTCAGAAATCCGTGAGGTTGTTGAGCAATGTGTCTCGGTGGAGATGGGGGAAGAGATAACGCTTTCTTCTGGGGAAGAGCAGGCGGATGAAAAGAGGACAAAAAGCTCTCCGAAAACAAAGAAGAAAACATCCAAATCGAAACGTGAAAAAAAAGAGACATATCGTGCAGAAACGGAAGTGCTGAATCTCGATGAGATCGAGACGATCAAAGCGTTGCTCGAAGAAGATGGCCTCGAGATTGTCCACGAAGAGGAGTTGGCGGAAAAAATGCTCAACGAGCATCAAGAAGAAGACAACAAACGTGATGCATTGGTTCAGGCTCTGCGGACGATGAAACCACGTAAAATACGTAAGCTTCTTCGAGGAGCACACGTCCGGATTGAGATCACATTTCCGGGAGATGACGCGTGAGTGGAGCGATCCTGATTCTCTCCGGCCCCAGTGGAGCGGGCAAGAGCACGATCATACGTCAGGCAGCTTCACGGATCGAGCCATACTATTTCTCGATTTCATCCACGACACGTGATCCCCGTGAAGGAGAGCGGGATGGAGTCGAATACCATTTCCTTACCCGTGAAGCGTTTGAAGCGGGGATCGAAGCGGGCGATTTCCTAGAGTACGCTGAAGTGCACGGCAACTATTACGGAACCTCTCTAGCACCAGTTTACAAAGCGCTGGCAGAAGGCAAACTGGTCATTTTCGACATTGATGTGCAGGGGCACAGGCTGGCACGTGAAGCGATGGGGGATCGGATTACTTCGGCATTTATCACTCCCCCATCGTTAGTCGAACTGGAACGACGGCTTCGGGAACGTTCAACGGAAAGTGAAGCGGTCATTGAGCAACGGTTGACCAATGCCCGCGAGGAGATCCTCGCCATCGACGAGTTTGATTATGTGATTCTTAATGACACGATTGAGGAGGCCGTAGAGGATTTTGTTGCTCTTTCTCGCACGGCACGGCTGAAAGTGGGACGCAGGGAGTGTGAAGCTCTGGTTGGGCGATGGCTGGGCAGAGATTAGATGCACTCTTAAACAAATTCGAGTATAATACAGGAAAAAAAGGATAGCAAATGGGTATTCCAGGTGGATGGGAATTGATATTGATCGTGGGCGTTGTGTTGTTGCTTTTTGGAGGAAAAAAGATTCCCGAATTGGCCAAAGGGCTGGGCAAAGGGATCAAAGATTTCAAACAAGCGGTTAATGAAGACGATGAGCCGGTAGCCGAAAAAGCTAAAGAGCTCGAGGCCAAAGCCGAAACGAAAGTCGAAGAGGTCAAAGAGACCGTTACCGACGCAACCAAAGCATAAAGGTACCACCTGAGGTGTGTGCCTTCCATTGCGATAGCTCCTGCATTCGCTATGGAAGGCACACGATGAAAACCTTATCACAACACATTCTCCCTCTATTTTCAATTCCAACAAAAGTGACTTCATGAAACTGAAACAACAAATAAATTCAATTCTGTTAGACGCATTGCAACAAGCAGGTATCGAAGCCCGGACTGTACAGGTCAGTGATGCCAGCAAACCCGAGTTTGGTGACTACCAATACAACGGCATTATGGCGCTGGCCAAACAGCAAAAGCGTAACCCGAGAGAGATCGCTTCTGAGGTAGTCGCTCATATTCCTACGGATGGGATGATTGCCAGAGTTGAGGTAGCTGGGCCGGGGTTTATCAATCTCTGGCTTGACACCAACTGGTTGTCCCAGTCGGTACAGACGCTTGTCGGGGATGCACGACTCGGTGTTGACACAGTTGACACTCCGTCCAAAGTGGTCGTCGATTACTCCAGCCCCAATATGGCCAAGCAGATGCACGTGGGACATTTGCGTTCCAGCATTATCGGTGATACACTGGCCAATCTGTTTG
>JALVWV010000072.1 GCA_027023145.1 Campylobacteraceae bacterium
GTGATGCCCCGGCGGTGTGCCGTACACTTGCGTCAGGGATCGATTTTGTTCAGTTGGATGTCCGGCGACTTTCACGTGCAGGAGACGTATGGCGTATCGAAGGGGTAGACCGTACACTGGAGGCTGCCCGTGTGGTGCTGGCGACGGGGTATCAAAATGGGTTGATCGACATGCGCTATATGGGAATCCAGGGGCTTTGGGGGAGTCGGGGGGATTACCGTACCTCAACTGTGCTTCCGGTAAGTCTCCACAAGAGCCTCTCCGTCTCGTCCACACGCCATGGGCGGGTCAAGATCGGTGCGACACACGTCAAGCACACTGATCCTTGTCGTGTCTGCGACGGGCAACCATTGGTCGGTCTTTTTGATGAGGCTTCGGAGCTGGTCGATGCTTCCGACTTTGCCCTCCTTGAGACCTTTTGTGGGATGCGTTCGACGAGCCGGGATCATGCCCCGGTCGTCGGAGAGGTGATCGACGTTCCGTGGATACTGGAGGAGTATCCAGCAGTTACCCGAGGTGCCAAGATCCCGCTTCGGCATTTGGACAACCTGTTTGTGTTTAACGGTCTGGGGGGGAGAGGATTTGTCTTTGCTCCATTGATGGCACAGTGGCTGACGGAGCGGATCGTATCGGGACGTCCGATCCCACAGAGTGTCCATCCTGACCGTCTTTTTTACAAGTGGGCACGGACGTATTTGAGAAAAAGTGTGTATAATGCCAACGTAAACTTACAATAAAATGGTACCACACGATGCAGAGTACGTTTAAGCGTAAAATCATTATTTTATTTATCGTACTGTTGGTCACAATGGGTATGTTGTTTGTCAAATACATGTATAACAGTTACGAAGATTTACAAGAAGTCTCCGTGCAATATTTGGCAGCAGATGTTAGCAAAATAACAAGTGATCTCATTGGTAGCCTTCAAAAAGAGCGGGAACTTGGCGCTCAACTTTTGATGTCGGTGGGAGAGAAGTCTATCAAACAAAAACTCCAGGAACGCTATAGCGCAACCGACAAGTTACTGGATACGTTCTTGCAATATGATGCAATGCAGTCACCCGAAAAGCACAAACTGATGATGCTTGTTGAATCCTACAACTCACCCCATCGCAAACGCCTCAAAAAACTCATTGCTCGTATCGCTGTTATCCGCGACAGGGTACAGCATGCTCACACTTCACTCCATACCCTTATACAATATTACCGTGCACTCAACCGGGAACTCCTTGAGGTCTTGCACGGACTCCTTTGGTTGACGCGCAATCAGTATGCTTATGGTATCGATATCCATCGTTTGCTTTGGGTCAAAGAGTATGCCAGCCTTGAGCGAGTTTTTGTGGAAAATCTTTTGCTGTCCCGACAATACTTACTCAGCAAAATTTCATTGATTCGGGAGATGATTTCTGCGCAAAAAAGTAACATGCGTGCATTTGTCACTTCTCTTTCTCCTCGTATGCGTACTCAATATCGGCATACCGTTCACGCAGAGACACTGCACAAACTGCAAACACTCCGCAAAGCACTGTTGTTTCAGTATCGGCTCAATTATACAGATGCACCGCGATGGTGGCAAACCAGTGGGCTTTATCTGGGGGAGTTGGATCAATTTCTTCAATTGGTTACCCAAAAATACATGAAGCGACTGCAGTACAAAAAAGATCAGATAGTACATGAGCGTATTTTGTTTTGGGTGCTTGGGGTGTTTGTTCTTTTGGCAATGGGTGTTTTGGTTTACTACCTCCAGCGACTTTTGCAACAAGAAGAGAAGCTTTTGGAGGATCTTCGTATCGCTTCGTTTGCCTTCAACTCCCATGAGGGGATGGCTATTACCGATGCTGAGGGTACGATTATCAAAATCAATCATGCCTTCAGTACCATTACTGGATATAGGCCCGACGAGATTCTCGGTCACAATACTCGGATACTAAAGTCTGGTAGACATTCTGAGGAATTTTATGATGCGATGTGGCATAAGTTGACTACAGAGGGGCACTGGAGTGGTGAGATTATTAACCGGCGTAAAAATGGAGAAGAGTATCATGGGCAACTCTCTATTTCTGCCATCAAGAATGATCACGGTGAGACAACACATTATATTGTCCAGTTTCTTGATATTTCGGAACTAAAAGCCATGGAGAGGGAGGCGCGTCACCAAGCAGCGCATGATCCCCTTACACACCTCCCCAATCGTCGGTCGATGCTCAAAAAGCTTACCAGTGAGCACGCACGAGCGCGGCGACACCATTTTTATAATGCATTTTTCTTTATCGATGTTGATGATTTCAAGAGGGTCAATGATGTTTACGGTCATGCTGTCGGGGATCAATTGCTTGTAGCCATTGCTGAGCGCCTGAGAAATTCTGTCCGTTCGGAAGATTATACTGCCCGCATCAGTGGTGATGAATTTTGTATCATTTTGACGCACATTGCACATGAGAAAAGGGAGGAAGCGATCCGGGCAGCACGACACATTGCTGCAAAGCTTTTTGAAAACCTGGAGCCACCGTATGTAGTGAATGGCACAACGCTTCATGCGCACTTTTCTGTAGGGGTCACCCTATTTCCCGATCAAGATAAAACCATCGATGCAATTATTCGCGATGCTGATGCTGCGATGTATCATGCCAAGAAGATGGGCAAAAACCGCTTTGTCTTTTTTGATCACACAATTGAGAAACAGTTGCAAAAACTTGAGCAGATGGAGCATGAATTGCAATTGGCGTTTGCGCATGACGAGATCCTCTTTTATTATCAGCCAAAAGTGTGCACCCAGACTGATCGGATCATTGGGGCTGAGTTGTTGATGAGATGGAGGCACCCTGAGCGTGACTTACTGTATCCAGGCATGTTTATAGATGGGATCAATAGTGCCTCTTTGATGTCAGAGGTTACCCGTCGTGCACTCGAAGAGGCATGTCGGTTCATAACCAAAGCCAGTGGACTCTTTGTCGGTACGCTGACAATCAATCTCCCTACGCATGCGTTGCGGAGCGATCGTGAAGTGCGAGAGATTCAAGAGATCATCACTCGTTTTGGTGTTGATCCTTCCCGTATTGAGTTTGATCTCTTTGAAGATGAGGTGATAGATAACTTTGAAGCGGTAGTTGCCAGGATAGATACACTCAAGAGATTTGGCGTCCGATTTGCTCTGGATAATTTTGGGGTAGGGTACTCTTCGATCCATGCACTCAAATCCATCCCGGCAGAGGTCATCAAAATCGATCGCACGTTTACAAACAAACTGGACGAAGAACGTACTCAAAAATTGGTCAAGCTCATCATTGGCTTTGCCAAAGTTTTTGGTTTGAAAGTATTGCTTGAGGGGGTCGAAAATCCCTATCAGCTCGATTTTGCCCGAAAAGAGTCGGTGGAGATGTATCAAGGATTTTTGTTCAGTGAAGCGGTAGATAGTGCGACATTTCATAAGATGTTAAGAGAAGAAGCGTAGAAGATTAGAAAATAAGTGGCTCCGGATGCTGGATTCGAACCAGCGACCAAGTGATTAACAGTCACCTACTCTACCACTGAGCTAATCCGGAATAATAACAACTCAGGTGAAATGTGGATGAGATTATAGTCAAAAAAACCTTGATTGTCAATGATTTTTTGGGGAAATAGTGAAAAATTTTACGCCGTGGGTGTCGCGAGTGGTGATGCGGTGATCGTCGAGGAGTTTTTGGAGCCGTTTTTGGCTGGAGGAATCGAAGAGGAGGTCGATATCCTCCTGGGTGAGGGGGCGTTTGGCGAGAGTGGTTAGGATCGCCTCATCGTCGTAGGATGCCGGGGTGGGGGTGCCGTGTTTGCGGTGGGTGATGTGCACTGG
>JALVWV010000073.1 GCA_027023145.1 Campylobacteraceae bacterium
CCCATGTCCCCGTCAAGGGCTACACAATCGAAGACCTCCAGCAAAAACCGACCGAAGAACTTGTCACCATAGCTCACGAAGTAAAAGTCGAAAACCCTAATGAGTATCCGCGCAAAGATTTGATCTTTGAAATTCTCAAGTCGCAGGTAAGTCAGGGAGGCTACATTCTCTATACTGGAATCATTGAGATCATGCAGGACGGATACGGCTTCCTCCGCTCAATTGATGGTAATTTTGCCAACTCATCCAATGATACGTACGTCAGCTCCACTCAGGTGAAGCGTTTTGCTCTGCGTAACGGAGACATTGTTACTGGGCAGGTGCGTGCTCCCAAAGAGCAGGAGAAATACTACGCCCTCCTCAAGATCGAAGCGATCAACTATCTCCCCCCCGAAGAGTCCAAGAAACGTCCGCTCTTTGACAACCTCACCCCTCTGTATCCCCAGGAGAAGCTCAAGCTCGAGTACCATCCGATGCACCTTACTGGTCGTGTGATCGATCTCTTTGCTCCCATCGGCAAGGGGCAGCGTGCCCTGATCGTCGCCCCTCCGCGTACCGGTAAAACTGAGCTGCTCAAGGAGATCGCCCACGGTATCACCCATAACAACCCCGAAGCCGACTTGATGGTACTCCTAGTGGATGAGCGCCCGGAGGAAGTGACCGATATGCAGCGCTCGGTCAAAGGGGAAGTCTATGCCTCGACCTTCGACCTCCCGGCACAGAACCATGTCCGCACCGCCGAGATGGTGATCGAGCGCGCCAAGCGCCGCGTCGAGATGGGCAAAGATGTGATCATTCTCCTCGACTCCATCACCCGTTTGGCACGCGCTTACAACACTGTGACACCGAGTTCGGGCAAAGTCCTCTCTGGTGGAGTCGATGCCAATGCCCTCCATAAGCCCAAGCGTTTCTTCGGCGCGGCGCGGAACATTGAGCACGGTGGGAGCCTCACGATCGTCTCCACTGCCCTCATCGAGACCGGTAGCCGGATGGATGAGGTGATCTTCGAAGAGTTCAAAGGAACCGGCAACGCCGAAGTCGTCCTCTCCCGCCACGTTGCCGACCGTCGCATCTACCCGGCCATCGACGTCACCAAATCCGGTACCCGCAAAGAAGAGCTCCTCACCGATCCAGAAACCCTCCAGAAAGTTTGGGCATTGCGCAATGCCATGCAAAACATGGAAGAGGTCGAGGGGCTGAAGTTCCTCTTCTCAAAAATGTCCAAGACGAAGAACAATGACGAGTTTTTGTCGATTATGAATGAAGGCGCGTGACAAAAAGCCAGGGGCTTTTTGAGTTGAAAGTGTAGAGTTGAGAGTTGAGAGTGACTTTTGGGGAGGTTGTTGGTGAGTGATAGTGGCAGTCGGAGTGTATTGGAAGATAAAGCTTTTGCTTTTGCGGTTCGGATTGTGCGTCTTTACCGGTTTTTACTCCAAAAGCACACACCACATTCACTTGCCTCACAGGTTTTGCGTTCTGGCACATCTATCGGTGCGAATGTAACTGAAGCACAGGATGCTCAGAGCCGAAAAGATTTTATTGCGAAACTCTCCATAGCACTCAAAGAGGCTCGTGAGAGTTGTATTGGATTCGTTTATTGATTAAAACGGATTATTTAAATGATAACGAAACAACTGTGACAACGCTCATGGACGAAAATGAACAATTAATAAAACTTCTGGTTAGCATATTAAAAACAACCAAAGAAACAAGATGACCCCCAAACTCTCAACTCTCAACTCTCAACTCGCAACTCTCCGCAGGGTTGGTGTATTCGACTCCGGGCTTGGGGGATTGACGGTTGCCAAAGAACTTCTCAAGGTTCTTCCTGACACTGAGATCCTTTACATTGCTGATACGATTCATGCCCCTTATGGCGAAAAGTCTCACGACGAGATCCGCCGATTTTCCCTCGAGATTACCCAATATTTTATCGATCATCATCACATTGATGCATTAGTGATTGCCTGCAATACGGCGACTTCTGCGGCGATTGCGATGCTTCGGGAGCGCTTCCCCGATCTGCCCATTGTCGGCACCGAACCGGGGATCAAACCGGCACTCCACCTGACGCAGACTCACAAAGTCGGTATCCTCGCTACCCCGGCGACACTGGCCGGGGATAAATATCAGGAGCTGGCCGATCGTCTTTATGACGGTACCAAAGTCACTCTCTACGAACAAGCCTGCCCCGGACTGGTCGAGCAGATTGAAGCGGGCAGGGTCGAAGCACCCGAAACGGCTATGATGCTCGAAGGGTGGCTCTCCCCCATGCGCGAAGCCGGAGTCGATACGATCGTGCTCGGATGCACCCACTATCCGCTGGCGGCCGAAGCGATCCAGCGGACGATGGGCTATCCGGTGACCCTGATCGAGACCGGAGAGGCGATTGCTAGGCGGCTGCGGTCATTGGTCGAGTTTTCACCCACGGGTGAGGCGGCAACATTGAAGGTGCTTGCCACTGGTGCGATCGATGGGGATGCGGTCGGGAGGATTGTCGGGGGGCGAGTTTTGGTGTTGCCATTGGATGTGAAAATCACCCCCGCGTAGGGTGCGCAATTGCGCACCTTTTGCCGGTTATTGAACGGGGTTATTTTGACAATCGCGTTGCGATTTTGGTGTGCTGTTGCACATCCTACGCGATGTTCTACCCGCTACCCGCTACTCACTACTCTCTATAAAACCCCAACCGCATCCCGCACAACTCTCATCTTCTCCTGTGCAATTTTGCGGGCTTTGTCGGCTCCGGTATGGAGGATGTCGCGCACTTCGTCGGGGTGGTCGAGGTAGTAGGCGCGGCGTTCGCGAGCCTGGGAAAATTCTTCCCAGATGAGCTCCTTGAGCTCTTTTTTGAAATGGCCGTAGCCGAACTCCCCACTGCGGTAGCGCTCGGCCAGTTCGGCCTGCTGTGTCGGGTCGAGGAAGAGGCTTTGGAGAGCATAAACGTTATTCCCCTCCGGCTCGAGGGGTTCGCCCAGCGGGGTGGAGTCGGTGACGACTTTGTTGCAGAGTTTCTGGAGGGGCTTTTCATCCATGAAGATGGGGATGTCGTTGCCGTAGCTTTTGGACATTTTGGCACCGTCAATGCCGGGGACGACGGCGACGTTTTCGTCCACTTTGTACTCGGGGATGGTGAAGATCTCACCGTGGTCGTTGTTGAACTTGATGGCGATGTCGCGGGTCATTTCCACATGCTGGATCTGGTCTTTGCCCACTGGGACGATCTGCGAGTCAAAGAGGAGGATATCCGCGGCCATAAGGACGGGGTAGGAGAACAGTGCGTGGTTGGGGCTGAGACCTTTGGCGATCTTGTCTTTGTAGCTGTGGGCTCGCTCGAGGAGGCCGACGGGGGTGTAGGCTGAGAGGATCCAGTAGAGTTCGAGTACTTCCTTGACATCGCTTTGCGCCCAAAAGGTACTCTTCTCGGGGTCAACGCCGAGGGAGAGGAAGGTGATCGCCGCATCCATCGTGTTGGCCTTGAGTGCTTCACCATCGGTGACGGAGGTAAGGGCATGGTAGTTGGCGATGAACATGAACATGTCGTTGTCATCCTGGAGCTCGAGCATCGGTTTGATGGCACCGAAGTAGTTGCCGATGTGGAGGGTACCGGAGGATTGGAGGCCGTTGAGTACGCGCATGGTGTTTGCCTTTGTCGGTCAAATTTTTATCGGATTATAGCAGAAAAAAAGTAGGAAGTAGGAAGTAATAAGTAGCCCAAATCCGTAAATAGCCAAGCCCATCAACCCAAAAATATCAAGAAGGCGATGATTTTAGAATCTACCACTCCATAAAAGGAGATAGCTTATTGTATTTTGT
>JALVWV010000074.1 GCA_027023145.1 Campylobacteraceae bacterium
GCAGTCCAGCCTTCTGTGCCGGAGTGTCAGGGGCAACTGATCCGATAACGGGCTCGAGGTAATCCGAGGCTACGCTTGCGGGGACATTGCCCAGCGCGATAGCCAGATAGACAAAAAAGGCAAGAATCAGATTGGCACCCGGTCCGGCAAGCAGGATCAATATCCGCTGCCAGGGGCGTTTGCTGTCGTAGCTATCCGGGTCGGAGTTGCGGGCGAGAGGATTGGCATCGTCCTGCCCTTTCATTTTGACATATCCCCCCAGTGGAATGGCGCTGAACGCCCATTCGGTATCGCAGCATGTTTTACGGGCAAGCACCTTGCCAAATCCGATACTGAAGCGCTCGATTTTGACCCCAAAAAGACGTGCGACGGTGTAATGACCCAACTCATGAAAAAAGACAAGAACGGAGAGAGCCGTCAGCGCAATAAGTAGATACAATACAATACTCAAAATAATTCCTGAAATAAATTTTTGCGATTATACCCAAAGTGAAAATTATTTAGCCTTTTTGGGTATGATATGTCAAGAATATTGCCCTAAAAGGAGAGAAAGATGGAACAAGTAGAACAGATTGAGACAGCAGAGACTGTAGCAAAGGTGGAGAATGTAGCCGCTGACGGTGTGGAGGCGGCTGAGGAGAAGGTGGTGTCTGAAGCGACTTCCCAAAAGGAAAAAGCCATCGCCACCAAACAGAAAAAGCATGCAATAGCCACCGCCAAAGTGGCTACCGCCCAATCCCGTATTCAAAACACAGATGAGGAGATCGAGGCATGCATGGCGCGGGTCGAGGAGGATTTGAGTGCGTTCAAAGCGGTGCAGGCGCGTTTTTTTGAGCGGGTGCTACGCCCCAGTCAAGAGTTGCTCGCGGCTGTTGGAGCAAAAGATCGCATCTTCGAGAGTGTTCCTGCTCCCAAAGTCGATCTCGAAGACCCCTCCCTCGCTCCAGTGGAGATCGTCAAGCTCTCCAGCGGAACCGGTCGAGGGTTTTTGTACGGTCTCCTTGGTGCTGTCGCGGTCGTGGGGGGATGGTGCTACGCTGCGACGCAGGCGTTGGGGCTGCCACTGATCCCGGAGAAGTTTCCCGATGTGGAGCGGGTCACACAGTCACTCGGCTGGGTAGCTCAGCTGGCAGGACAGGGACATAATGTCGCAGTCGGCGGTACGATTGTCGGGGTGAGTGCTGTGGTCGTCGGCTGGGGAATTTACGCCCTGACCAAAGCGCTGCGAGGATCGGCCAATTTGAAAAAAGCAGAAAAAATCGAAGAAGAGACGGAGTTTTACTGCACCAAAAAGGGTGAGTGCAAAGCCCAAATGGAAAAAGTCCGGGAGCACATCGCCCACGCGCAGAAGACGATCGAGAAGTACGACGTCCTCCTGGCTGAGCAAAACGCGGCACTCCAACGCGCCCTCTTCATCGAAGAAGTCGAAAAATACGACCAGCTCCACACCCTCAGCCAGCAGACAGTCAAAACCATCAAAAAACTCACCACCGAAGTCGAACGCTTCCTCGAGACTCCGATGGCCGAGCATGGCATCCTGAGCAAAGAGGGGATTGAAATACTGGAGCGGACAAACAAAGCGGCGAATGATCATGTGATGGAGTTGTATGGGTAGATGAGTATGTGGATGAGGACAAATTCAGGAAGGAAAATAAAATGACCGCAGAAAAACTATCCTTTTTTGACGGCAAGATCACCATAGATGCCGATGTGTGCAATAGTAAGCCTACCATCAGAGGACAGAGAATAGCCGTGCAAACCATTTTGGAGTTCTTAAGTGCGGGAGAGAGCGACGAAGAGATACTCAGACAGTATCTGACGTTGACGCAGGAAGATATACAAGCGAGTTTGGCGTTTGCGACACAGCTCATGGGACAAAAGTATTCACTTCAGAAGATAGCATAGAAATAGATAATGAAAGCAATCATAATAAATCTTTGATTTGGAGGAGGTAAGCTTTGTGGATAGAAAGCCCCAAATGATCAGGCTATAAAATAACGAAGTGTAAAGTAACACTTGACACTTAATATATAATATGATATACTGCGGCATCCAATGAGATAATCTAGCCAAAGGAGTCGCCGTGCCACTGAAGATGAAAGAGCTTGTCGCCCGAACAGGCGAGAGCAAATCTACTTTGCTCTATTATGTCAAAGAGGGATTACTCCCTGAGCCACTCAAACCCAAACCCAACGTTCACCTCTATGATGAATCCTCTGTAGAGATTGTACGCTTCATCAAATACCTCCAGGAAATGTTTTCGTATACATTGGACGAGATCAAGACCATCTTTGATCAAACCTCATTTGATCGAGAAGGGGGATTTGAGATGATGGTGCATGCCCTGGAGATCGCTGCACGAGGCAAACCGTTGAAATGGTACACACGCGAAGCGTTTCTTGCCGAATGCGACCTGAATGAATCGCAGTTGCAATCGTATCTTGAAGCGGGGTATCTCCTCGAGCACCCACAGGGATTTGGTTCGATTGAAGTGGAAATTGTTTCTGTATTAAAGCGCTTGGAGCGGCTGGGGCTTGAGCGTCGATTGATCGATGCATATGTTGAGAGTGCCCGCGCAATTGCTGTCCGCGAAAACGAAGCGGGTGCCCGCATGTTTGATGCGCTAGAGGAAGAGACCCCCGAACACTATGAACTGATGTTCGATATTGTCCTCAAGCTCAAACCCTATCTCTACAACATCCACTCCGTCAAAACGTATTATGCCATCAAAAAGGAGCACGCATGAAATCGCTTTTCCGTATCGCAGGATTTACCCCGTATGTCTTGATCCTCTTCCTTAATGCCATGACCGATCTTGGACACAAGATTGTGTTGCAAAATACCATATTCAAAGCCTACACCGGTTCGGAGCTTATCATCCTCACGGCGGTAGTCAATGGGATGATTTTGTTGCCGTTTATTTTCCTCTTCTCGCCAGCAGGATACATCTCGGATCGCTACCCCAAAACCAAGGTCATCAAGTACGCCTCATTGTTGGCGGTAATGATTACAATATTGATCCTTGCCAGTTACTACATGGGGTGGTTCTGGATGGCGTTTGGATTGACGTTTGTTCTCGCGGCACAGAGTGCGATCTACTCCCCAGCCAAATACGGCCTGATCAAAGAGATGGTTGGCAACGACAAGCTGGCCGGAGCCAATGCTCTGGTGCAGGCGGTTACCATCATCTCCATGTTGGCAGGTGCAGTGGTGTACTCGCTCTATTTTGAGAAGCTACTGGGTGATGCCAGCACTGATCCTTCTGAGATACTCAAACACATTGCACCGCTGGGGTATCTTTTGATTGGGGCGAGTGTGATGGAGTTTTTGTTGGCCAATCGCTTGGCCGGATTGGCTGCCGGGGTCGATCCTGGCTCTTCGTTCCACGTCAAGCGCTACAGCAATCTCAGTTACCTCAAAGAAAATCTTGGTGCAATGTTTGAGAACCGTACGGTATGGTTGAGTATTGTCGGTTTGAGTGTTTTTTGGGGGATTTCACAAGTAGTTGTGGCGGTTTTTGGTGACTTCCTCAAGGAATCTCTTGGTGTCACAAATACCGTCGTGGCGCAGGGACTCTTGGCACTGTCAGGTCTGGGGATCATCATTGGCTCCTTGCTTGCGGGACGGGTAAGTCGCAATCACATTGAGACGGGCATCATCCCGTTGGGGGCACTCGGAATTGCCCTGAGCGTGTATGTTCTTCCTTCCTTGGAGAGCATGTGGGGAATTGGATTGGATATCTTCCTGTTTGGAGTTTTTTCCGGCCTCTTTATCGTCCCGCTCAACTCGCTGATTCAGTTTGCGA
>JALVWV010000075.1 GCA_027023145.1 Campylobacteraceae bacterium
ATGCAGGACTGAAGCTCTGTCTCTATAATATGCGACACGATCATATTGAACCGGTAAACATTCATCAACCAAGATTTAAAACGGGACTAAAGTCCCTGCTCCTGCTGGGTGCTGTTGTGGTATAATTCCCCATGCAAACCTATCCTGACAAACACCCGATCCTTACCGAAGATGGCAGCCTGACCCTCTATTCTTCCGAGTACGATCAAGCCTACCATTCGACACAGGATGGTGCGCTGACCGAGAGTCTCATCAAACACGTTATTCCGGCTTTGCGCCTCCAGCAAGGCAAAACACATTTGAACATTCTTGATATTAACTACGGTCTGGGATACAACACTCTCGCCACCCTCTACTACGTCCGTAAGCATCATCTCGACACCACCGTCCATATCCTCTCGCCGGAACTTGATGAAGCGCTGGTGCGATCGCTGAAGGATTTCGACTACCCCCCCGAGTTTGACAATCTCCGACCGATTGTTGATGCGGCAAGCAAAGATCTCCATTACAAAGATGAACAATTCACCATCGATATCCTCATCGGAGACGCCCGAAAAACCATCCCAAAAATTCCTACTTCCTACTTCCTACTTCCTACTTCAAAAATAGATATTGTCTACCAGGATGCCTTCAGCCCGAATGTCAACCCTTTACTGTGGACCCGCGAATGGTTCGCTGACATACGAGCTCTCTGTGCTGAGGATGCGATTCTCACCACTTACTCCATCGCCGCTGCGACCCGGATGGGGCTGCATGAGAATGGTTTCATACTTTATGGATACCGCCCGGAGGGGACACGCCGATCGCTGATCGCTTCTCTTTCGCCGATCAAAACCGGGGGATTGGAGGGATTGGAGTGGATTGATATGGAACTTAAGATTAAGCGCAATCCCCAGGGGCGGAGTTTGCGGGATGGGGAGTTTGTGTAGGGTTGGCTTCAGCCGACCAAAAGGGGTTTGGACTTCAGTCCAACAATAGCAAATGCGTATACACAAACGGAGACGCAACTTCAGTTGCATTTAGTGGGACTGAAGTCCCAGCCCCTTTTATGGTGGCATCTGCCACCTGGGCAGACACATGGGTCTGCCCCTACGGATAAAGTTGTATCAAGCCAACCCATGCAAAATTTCTACCCACTACCCACTACCCACTACCCACCATAAAGTGTACCGCCAGCCAAACCGTCCCTCTCTCCACTCTCAGAACCCGATGCTTCGTATGCGCCGGAATAAGAAGCGACTCTCCCCGGTGCAGCACAGTTTCATTTCCCTCGATCTCCAGCACGGCCTCCCCTTCGATCACCACGACCCACTCATCCTCTTCCTGATCGTAAAGGATCGGTTCGATATCGTCTGAGCTGACGATGCGGAGAATACGAGCGCTGGGATGATCAAGGAGGGTGGTGAAGGTTTCACCGGAGGTGGGGAGGATGTCGGGATAGAGGTTGGGCATGTCAGAAACTCATATTCATCGCATCCACCTCGTCCCAGCCAAGTCCTTTTTGCTTGCGCTTCTCCCGGTGGCTCAAAATATGCTCGATGTACCGCGCGAAAAAATCGGTTTCGATGTTGACGCCGGTGCCGATTTTGTAGGTCTGGAAGAGGGTGTTTTGGATGGTGTGGGGGATGATGGTCAGCCGAAAATCCTCATCGCCCACTTCGTTGACGGTCAGGGAGACGCCGTCGACGGTGATGGAGCCTTTGGGGATGACGTAGGCGAGGCAGTGCTCGGGGATGCGGATGCGGTAGTCGGTGCCGTTGGTGCGGGGGGTGATGGCGGTGATTTCCCCCATACAGTCGACGTGTCCTTGGACGATGTGTCCTTCGAGGCGCTCCCCCATCTGCATCGCCGGCTCGATGTGGACACGCCCACTCAGGCGGCTCTCGTCGATCACGGCGCGGGTCTCATCGGCCAGCTCGACATCGAAGCCGTCGGGATGGAGTGCCGTGACGGTGAGACAGATACCGTTGACCGCGACGCTGTCTCCGATCGCGGGGCGGTAGTCGGCTCGGAGGGTGAGGGTGTTGTTGGCGTAGTGTTTGACGGTTGCCATTTCGCGGATCAGGCCGGTGAACATGGCGATACTCCGTATCGAGTGGGTAGTGGGTAGTGGGTAGCGGGTAGAAACGAAAGGGTGTACTGCATAAAATCCCCTGTTTTGGATATAATTTCGCAAATTATAGCATATATGGATGGGAAAGGAGTGTAGCGGAGTGCAGCATCTACGCACTACCCACTACGCACTACCCACTCCAAACGGAGTTTGGTATGGAAGAGTTTGATGTGATCGTCATCGGTGGTGGGCATGCTGGGATCGAGGCATCGCTGGCGGCGGCGCGGATGGGAGTGCGGACGCTTTTGATTACGATGCTGGTGGAGCAGATCGGGGCAAGCAGTTGCAACCCGGCCATTGGTGGGCTAGCCAAAGGACATTTGGTCAAAGAGGTCGATGCGCTCGGTGGGGAGATGGGACGGATCACCGATGCGACGGGGTTGCAATTTCGGCTGCTCAACTCCTCCAAAGGGCCTGCCGTGCGGGGATCACGGGCTCAGATCGATATGGATCGTTATCGGATCGTCGCGCGGGAAGTGATCCTCAATACCCCCAATCTAGAGGTCAAGCAGGAGATCGTTACAGGACTGCAGATAGAGGAGGGGGTTGTCACCGGTGTGGTTACCCAGTTGGGCAATCAGTACGGCGCCAAGCGGGTCATCATCACCGCCGGGACATTCCTCGGGGGCAAAGTGCACATCGGAGAACAGCAGCATGCTGCCGGGCGGCAGGGGGAGTTTGCTTCGATCGAACTGGCGGAGTATCTCCGTTCTCTCGGTTTGGAGATCGGTCGGCTCAAGACCGGGACGTGTGCCCGGATTGCCGGGGAGAGCATCGACTTTTCGGTGATGGAGGAGCAGGGAGGAGACGGAGAGCCGATCCCCTTTTCGTTTCGAACCGATCGGGAGAATTTTGCCCCCGATCAGATGCCATGCTATGTGACGTATACCAATGAAACTACTCACAATATCATCGAAAGCAATTTCCACCGTGCCCCTCTCTTCAGTGGTCAGATCGAAGGGGTAGGCCCCCGCTACTGCCCCAGCATCGAGGACAAGATCGACCGGTTTCGGGATCGACCCCGGCATCAGATCTTCGTCGAGCCCCAGACCCGCGAGGCGACCGAATACTACCTCAACGGGATGAGCACGTCGCTTCCGACCGATGTGCAGCTGGCAATGATTCGCTCGGTTCCGGGGCTAGAAAACGCCAAAATCGTCCGTTACGGCTACGCCATCGAATACGACTACATCCAGCCCACTGAGCTGCGCCATACGCTTGAGACCAAAAAAATCCCCCACCTCTACTGGGCGGGGCAGGTCAACGGCACCACCGGCTACGAAGAGGCGGCAGCCCAGGGGCTCATGGCGGGGATCAATGCGGCGCTCTCAGTGCTGGGCAGGGAACCTTTCGTCCTCGGGCGGGATGAAGCGTATATCGGTGTCCTCATCGACGATTTGGTGACCAAAGGGACGCAAGAACCCTACCGGATGTTTACCTCCCGTGCCGAGTACCGCCTGCTGCTGCGGGAGGACAACGCCGATCTGCGACTGAGCCGTTATGGACGGGAGCTGGGTCTGCTCGATCCGGAGATTGCCGAAAAAGTCGAGATGAAAAAAGCAGCCATAGATGAAGCGTTGAGGTGGTTGCGTGAGCACCATGCTACCCCCACCAAAGCATTCCTTGAGCAGCTTGCCGCCATCGGTCA
>JALVWV010000076.1 GCA_027023145.1 Campylobacteraceae bacterium
AAATGGGTGAATTACAGATGAAATATCGCGTTGTTGACTGTCTTACCGAAAAAATTGGGCGCTCTGATTTTTTAAAATTGAAAATGTTGGATATGGGGGAGTTTGAATTGGATTATTAGAGGTGCCCATAATTTTTTACCTCATAAAAAAGGAGCAGATCTTGTACACAATCAAAGTCGATGTCAACGATACAATCTATGACAAAGTGATGCTCTTTTTGAACAGTATTCCTGTCAAAAATATGGTCATCAAAAAGAAAGATGAAAAAAATCAAAAAAACAAGACAACATAGTAAACTTTTTCCAGTCAAGCCCCTTAGTTGGTGAGATCACATTATAAAGAAACTCACACAGATAGGAAAACCCCTGCCAATTATGGATTCTCTTATCGGTGCCACCTCACAAGTGAAAAATCTCTTGTTGCTTACGCGGAATGAGAAAGATTTCCAAAATCTCGATCTGAAGATCGTCAATCCGTTTATACAATTCTGACGATGACTTCCGCCATCCGGGCAGACACATGGGTCTGCCCCTACGATAAAATTTCGCACCTCCCAAAATCACTTCAACTCCTTTAATTTATGATGAATCTGTTATAATAACCCGAGTTATCGTAACGAAGGTTATTATATGAAATTCTATAACAGAGAGAAAGAGCTGGAGATTCTTCGCAAAGCCGATTCGCTCAAAATGAAGCATGGCATTATGACGATGGTGATCGGGCGGCGGCGGGTGGGGAAGACAGCTCTGGTGCTACAGGATTTTTCCGAAGGGGACGTGCTCTACTTTTTCGCTTCCAAAAAAAGTGAACCATTGCTCTGTGAAGAGTATCTCGATGAGATAGCTACGGTGCTCTCAGAGAAACCGCACGGGCGTATCGAGCGGATCGAAGCACTCTTTGCTTACCTGCTGGATCTTGCCAAAGTCCGCCCTTTGACAGTGATCTTCGATGAGTTTCAAGAGTTTGCCCGTGTCAATCCCACCATCTATGCATCGATTCAGAAGCTCTGGGACAGGCACAAAGGGGAAGCGAAAATCCATTTGATCACCTGCGGATCGGTCTATTCCATGATGAAGCGCATCTTTGAGGATGCCGGGGAGCCGCTTTTTGGGCGTAATGATTTCACAATCGACTTGAAGCCTTTGCGTCCGGTCGTCCTCAAGGAGATTCTGGAAGATCACGGAGCATACAGCGCCCGAAATCTGCTCGATTTTTACACGATGACCGGCGGGGTAGCAAAATACATCGAACTGTTTGTATTGGGGGAAGCATATGATCGGGAGCAGATGATTGAAGAAATCATCTCCCCCTTTTCTCTCTTCCTCGATGAGGGGCGTAACCGTTTGGTAGAGGAGTTTGGCAAAGAGTACGGCACCTATTTTTCCATCCTCTCCCTTATTGCTGCTTCCAAAACATCCCGAAGCGCGATCGAGTCGATATTGGAGCGGAACGTCTCAGGGCATCTAAACCGCTTGGAGAACGACTATGCCGTCATAAAAAGCATCAAACCCATCGGTACCAAACCCAACACCAAAGTCCAAAAATATCGGATCGAAGATAATTTTCTTGCATTTTGGTTTCGGTTTATTTACACATACCAATCCTACATCGAAGCGGAAAACTTCGATCGACTCAAAGAGATTATCCGTCGGGATTTCTCGACCTTTCAGGGCTATTTTCTCAAAAAATTGTTTCGGGAGCTGATGAAACGGGAGGGGTACTCTCAGATTGGCAGCTATTGGGAGCGGGGCAACCAAAACGAGATTGACATCGTCGCCGTGGACGAAGAGAACAAGCGACTTGTGATCTGTGAGGTCAAACTCTCTGCTAAGCGCTTAAATCGCGATCTTTTGATCCAGAAATCGGTCAATGTGTTGAACAAATACCCCGGATATGATGCAGAGTATCGTCTATTGAGTGTTGAGGATATTGACAGATACATTCGGTACGCACAGAAGGTTGGCTAAAAGAATAATTGTTATAATGCTGCCCAATATTTATAAGATGGAGCTGATCATGAATAAAAAGCTAATTATTTCGATGTTGGCAGCTGCTTTTGTGATAACAGGATGCGAAGTGAGCAAGGAGGATGTGATGGCGAAGAAATATGTGCTGATCGCCCACAATGTCAGCTCGATAGCGTGCAGTGCTTTCTCGATAGGGTATATCACCGAAGAGTATGGATTAAGTGGCGTCAACTATCATGAGGACAGTGATTCGCAGGCAAGTTGCCTGAGTTATCACAAGATTGACCATTATAACTGCGGCACGACGGATCTTAAACCTGAAGATACGGGGTATGGATCCTCCTCATGTGCCATTGGTGCTGATGCATTTAACGGTGGACAGGACAAAAATGAGACATTGAGCCGACCGTATATTCTTGTGGTTGACAATGTTAAATCCGATATGTGTGGAAAAATATTTATCGAGCCAATTGCCGACGATAAGGGCTATGAAAATATCTCTTTTTACGAAGATGCAGATGCAAGTTGCAACGATACATTCCAACCTCCTAAGTATACATGTGAGACAAAATATTTGACACCGATGGATAAAGGGTTTGGTACCTCGACGTGCATCGTGGGATCCAAAGAAGAGCCAAAATAACTCGTTCACATCTCCCTCGTTCCACACCTCCCGATGTGGAATGCATGCTCCAAAATAACCAAAATTTGGGATTTACCACTCTGTGCCACACTCCGAAAATGACCTCTATCATCCAGGCAGATACATGGGTCTGCCCCTACGTGCGGATTACAGATTACGGAAAACGGAAAACGGAAAGGTTGCCTTAGGCTAACCTGTGCACAATTTTCTCACTCCTCACTCCTCACTCACCTAACCACCTCCACCGCGCCCCCGCGTCGATGATCGGCTCCCCCTTCGAAATCTCCTGTGACAGCATTGACTCCTCCGAAGAAGAGGTTGGTGCCTTCAAATTGGTTTAGAGCATAGTGCTGTGCCACGGCATCGAGGAAAGCGGGGTCGAAGCCGGGTTCGACGTAGAGCGCTTCGCGTTCGTAATGGAGTCTCGGGGCATCGATGGCGGTTTGGATGGGGGCGCCAAAGGCGATGAAGCGTTCGATCACTTCGGTGATGGCGCTGCGGATGCGGTTGGAGCCTGCACTGCCCAGAGCGAGGATCGGGCGGCCGGCGTCGAAGACCATCGTGGGCGCCATCATGGAGGGGAGGCGCACGCCAGCTGGCCACTCGAAAAAGCCGTGGGGGTTGAGATCCTCTTCGCCGAGCATGTTGTTGAGCATGATGCCCATACCCGGGATGAGGCGGCCGCTCCCCTCGCCGTTGGTGGAGGTGACCGAGGCGGCGTTGCCCTCAGCGTCGATGACGCTGATGTGGGTGGTGTTGCCCCAGCGGTTGAGACGCTTCTGGCGGCTCAGGAGGTAGTGAGCCAGCAGGGGGGCATCGTGCAGGATCGCTGTGAGGTCTGGATCATGGAGACGGGCATCGACGTGCTCACGGCGAAACTCGGCCGTCGTGGCCATCGAGGCGACGAGATCACGCAGGTATTCGGGGGTGTTGAATCCGTCGTACGCTTTTTGCCTCAGCAGCTCAAGGGCAAAGGCGATAAGAATCCCTCCGGCGGAGGGGGGCGGGTTGGTCGCGACCTGTCTGCCCCGGTAGTCGAAGAGGATCGGATCGCGTTTGTGGACAGCGTAGGCGGCGAAATCTTCCCGGCGGAGGTTGCCGCCGTGGGTGCGGGCATGG
>JALVWV010000077.1 GCA_027023145.1 Campylobacteraceae bacterium
GCTCGAGGGGGAGGGGTGGCTCCTCAAACGGCAGGACGATCTCGCCGAAGCCCTTGACGTTGGCGCTGGGGTAGTCGTAGACGAAGAACGGGACATCCGCCCCCACGGTGCTGCCGATATCGGCCAGCTGTTCGATGGAGATCTTGAGGTCGCACACCTCATGCACGAGGCGCATGAACGCTCCGGCATCCGAGCTGCCGCCGCCGAGGCCTGCCTGAGTGGGGATGCGCTTGGTGACGACCACTTTGTGGTGGTGAAAAAACTCGAGGATATCGAGATCACCGGTGTGCTCATTCAGCGCTTTGTAGGCTTTGTAGATGGTGTTGGACTCCAGCGGGACATCCTCAAACCCCTCAAGGGTAAACGTATCGCATTCGCAGGGGACAAACTCGATCGTATCGTAGAGGTCATCGACGCGCATGAAGCGGGAGGAGAGGGTGTGGTACCCGTCGCGGTGACCGGTGATCTTGAGGAAGATGTTGACTTTGGCGGGGGCGTGGATCTTCATGAGGATTGCTCCTCATGAAGGAGTGGGTAGTGGGTAGTGGGTAGTGAGTAGAACAAGAGCATGAATATCCTTTTGTTTTGTGGTGATATTGTACGGTATGATTGCTTTATGGTAGAAAAACGGTTAACCTTTTTGGATTAGAATTCTAACTAAGTTTAGCCTATATGACTAAACAATACTTAATACAAGGAGTTAATGATGAAAAAGGTTATCCTCTCGGCAATCGCCGCTTCGATGATACTGGGTGTCTCGGCACAGGCCAAAGTAGAAAACAAAGCGGAAGGTGCGCAGCCGGCTACGGTCAAACAGATCAACACTGCGACGGTCAAGCAGGCCAAAAGTGATGCCATTTCGCACCAGAAAAAGATGGTGAAGGAGGCGATTGATTCGCTTAAAAACGCCCATGAGGCGCTGGTGCTTCTGGATAAAAAGGACAAAGATGGTGCGGTCAAATCGATCGAAAAGGCGCTGGGCAAACTCGAGGTAATCCTCTCGGCCAAAACATCCCCAAAACTGCTGCCAATTAAGAGCTTTGTTACCGTCAATGAATTTATCGGAACCAGTGACGGGATCAAAGCTACGGTCAAACTGGCTAAGGAACTGCTCGGTGACGGCAAAGTCCAGCAGGCGCGAAAAATTCTGATGCCGCTGACGAGTGAAGTGGATGTGACCACCGTCAGTCTGCCGTTGGTCTCGTACCCGGATGCGCTCAAGCTGGCAGCAAAATACATCCACAGTGGCAAAATTGCCATGGCCAAAGAGGTACTAGCGATCGCACTCAATACCTTCGATGAGACGACCGTCATTGTACCGTTGCCGTTGCTCAAAGCTACCGATTTGATCGCTGCAGCATCCAATGTGGCTGCCAAGGACAAGGAATTGGCCATTCGCTACCTCAACGGAGCGAGTGAAAACCTTAAAGTCGCCGAAGCGCTGGGATATGTGAGCAAAAGTACGGTTACCTATCAAGTGCTTCAGGACAAGATCGATGCGATCAAAAAAGAGATCAAAGGGAAGAACAAAGCCGAAAAGCTCTTCGACTCGCTCAAAGAAAAGCTGGCCGACTTCAAAGCCAAAGTATTCTCGCCGAAAAAATAACCCTCCTATGAAGCACGTGAAGCCAATTACGGCTTCACTGTGCTATACTGTCACGAAAGAATTTTCCCACAAGGTGTATCGATGAAAAAATTATTTGAGAACAATGTCTTCATGATGTTGATGAGCATGATTGTTTTTGTGGGAGGATACTTTTTTTTACGTTTGGCTTATCATATGAGCGACCGTATGCCGTTTACTCAGGAGATCATTTTGGTCGTGTTGGGGACATTGGCAACGATTTTGATCACAGCCTTGCTTTTGAACAAGCAAACCGCCGTGGAGCTGGATAAGGAGCAGAGTGTCAAGTTTATCGAGCTCAAAACCGAAACGTATCGGCACTTGATTGATACCCTTGAGGAGATCGTGCTCAGCAGTTCTGTGACACAGGCGGATGTGACGCGCTTGAAATTTCATACCCATCGGTTAGCTATTTTTGCCTCCCCATCGGTGCTCAAAGAGTACCAAAACTTCCTCCAGGTATTTCATGACAAGATCGAAAAAGACAAACAGGTGAGCATCGAGGACGCCGATCTCCTCTCCATAGCCTTAGCACGCTTGACAATCTATATCCGGGCGGATCTGGTCGGTGAACTTGATGAAGAGAGCGGAGAGACCCGTCAGCAGATCGAGCAGCAGATCATGGCCAATGCCCGGAGCGGATCGGACAAGGAGAGAACATGATTCCCAAAGAGATACAACAGTACTACGAAATACGCACCAAAGCCCGTGCGTATTTTTGCTATCTTTTACAGCGTTCCATCCCCAACAGATTGCCGGAACCTTCCTTGGATGTGATTGTCCGGGGGTTGAAAAACATCAAAAAAGAACTCCCAAGATTTCAGTCCATGTACATCCTCGATGAAAAGGGGATACAGGTGATCGACAGTTTTTCCGAAAAAGCCTCTCGGCGCAAAGGGGAAGGGATTAACCGGAGTGCCCGGGCGTTTTACTACCGTGCGGCGCGGGAGAAACGGTGCATCCTGACCAATCCGTATCCGTCAAAATTGACCAATGATTTGATCGTCACTGCCTCATATCCAGTGTACGATGATGCTCACAAGCTGCGCTACATCGTTTGCGTGGATGTCGCACTTCACGATGTGGTTGAGATAGCCCAGCCCACTTCGATGGAATCATTTTTTCATCGGACATCCAAGATAGCGTACTCACTTTTTTCGGCTGCATTGCTCTCGGTAGCCTTCCTCCTTTTTTTTCACGGGATGCTTAATGTCCTCTCGCACGGCCTTTCTATCCAGGAGCTTGAGATCAAGCAAATGTTTGAAGCGACGATCCTGATCACCCTCTCGCTGGCGATCTTCGATCTGGTCAAGACGATCTTTGAGGAGGAGGTTCTAGGGCACCATCTTGGGCGGAGCAAGGATATCCATCGGACGATGATCCGCTTTCTGGGTTCGATTATTATCGCCCTCTCGATTGAGGCACTGATGCTGGTATTTAAATTCGCGATTATGAGCCCAGACAAGATCAAGTACGCCGTGCTGTTGATTGCCGGTGTGGCTATCCTTTTGCTGGGGCTGGCCTATTATCTCAAGTCGACGGAGAATCGGGAGTGTTCAGGGCGGGAGTGAATTTCTCCAGCCGATTGAGCCGATAGCTCACTGCACCTTCTTTGATCTCAATGACGGCATAAAAATTTCCCGTCTCCACGAGGTACACCCCATCCTCGTGCACCTCAAAATACTCAATGGAGAGTTTTTTGCCCAGCTCCAGCCACTCTTCGTCTCCGATGTAGGTGTTGCGGGGGATGACGAGATGGGTGAAGGGGTCGAGGGGTTTTTCGTCTTCGTAGTGGAAGGCGCCTTCGCGGACGCGATGGAGGCTTGAGAGGGTTGCATCGACTCCGAGGGTGTCAGCCAGCAGAGCACCGAGACTGCGGATGTAGGTGCCTTCGCTTACCGTGGCTTCAAAGTGAACGAAGGGATGATTGTAGTTGAGTAACTTTATTTCGTGGATTGTGGAGGTGATGGTCTTGAGCTTGACCTCTTTCCCTTCGCGTGCCAGTTGGTAGGCGCGTTTGCCGTCGATGCTCTTGGCGGAAAATTTGGGTGGGTAGTAGGTGAGCTCCCCTTCGAGA
>JALVWV010000078.1 GCA_027023145.1 Campylobacteraceae bacterium
TTTCTGCTATAATCTTCACATACTATTCCAAAAGGTAGAAATCATGAAAAAGATACGTGTTATGATAGTGGGTTTGGCAGCGATGGCGTCGATGGCGCAGGCGCAAGCGTGCCCAGAAGCCAATTACGACCGTTGCGCTTCAGATGGCTATGAGATTGTCGAGGCAGAACCCAATACCTATTGGCCGCACAACGAAATGGCGGCCGCCCACTGGATGGGGTACCACTTTAATACCCGAAAGACGGTACGACGTGTCCGTCACCATGTCCGTCATCGCGTCCGTAGACGTCGCCATACTTGCCGATAGCGAGCCATGATGCCCGCTAAACTTTTCACCACTACTCCCATGTCACCTCAGAAGCGTGCCACGGTCGTCTCGACCAGTGTGGCCGCGCTCCTGACAGTTTTTAAACTGCTTGTTGGTATCGCCAGCGGCTCGGTCGCTGTACTGGCTTCCGCGATCGATTCGACTCTTGACATGGCGGTCTCTCTTTTTAATTTCTTCGCGATCCAGAAAGCCGAAGAACGCCCCAATGAACGCTTCCAGTATGGTAAAGGAAAAATCCAGGCGATCGCCGGGGTGATCGAGGGGACGGTGATTACCCTTTCGGGTCTTTACATCATTTATGAAGCACTGAAAAAGCTGTTTCAAGGGAACACGACGACCTACATCGGAAGTTCGGTACTGGTGATGCTCTTTTCGATTGCCGTGACCTGGGCGTTGGTGCGCTACCTGTTGCGGATCGCCGAAGCGACCGACAACATCGTTATCAAATCCGATGCCCTCCATTACAAAACCGACCTGCTGAGCAACGGCGCGGTATTGCTGGCGCTACTGCTGGTGTGGATCACCGGGTGGGACTGGCTTGATGCACTGTTTGGTTTCGGGATCGGGATTTACATTATTTACTCGGCGTACGCGATCATCCATGAGGGGACGATGATCCTCCTCGATGAAGCATTGCCCGGGCACATGGTCGCGGCCATCGGAGAGATCATCGGCTCTCACCCCAAATCTAACGGGTACCATTGGCTCAAAACGCGTACCGACTCCAACGCCAATTACGTTGAGTTTCATCTCGTTCTCGAGCCGCAGATGACCCTCGAGGAGGCGCACCACATCGCTGAAGAGATCGAGGATCGTATCGTCCGGCTTGATCCCTCCAAAGGATGGGCGATCACGCCCCATTTTGATCCCCATGACGATGAGCACATCAATGAATTGATGTTTGCCGGGGAGTATGAAACCAAAACACCCGATGCATAGACCCATCTATCTCACCTCTCCTGTTCCGAGAGAGGGCACCATTTCTTTGCCGATGATCGATTTTCGCCTGACGGCATCGGTACTTGATTATCAGGGGTGTGATACGCTGATGTTCACCTCCAAACAAGCCGTTGAGAGTGCTGAGGCGATCGATCCGGAGTGGAAACGTCTCCCGACGATTGCTATTGGTGCGGCCACTGCCCGCAAAATCGAAACGCTTGGTGGAAGCGTCCTCTACCATCCTACTTCATTTTACGGCAAAGAACTGGCAGCGGATGTGCTTGAGCGCTTTCGTGACCGGCGCGTCCTCTATCTGCGCCCCCGTACCGTCTCATTTGACTCACGGGATTTCCTCGCCCGTGCCGGGTATACGCTCCACGAGCAGGTGATTTATGAAACATTTTGTCGGGAGCATCCCGTCGAAGCCAAACCACAGCCGGGAGCGATCGTGATCTTTACCTCCCCTTCGACCATCCATTGTTTTCGTGAGTGCTTTGGATGGGAGGAGAGTTATACAGCTATCGTGATCGGGCGTGCTACGCTGGAACATCTTCCAGCAGGAGCCGATTACGTCGTGGCGGATACGCCGCTGATCGATGCCTGCATCCACACAGCCAAAACAATCGCAATTTAGCCTCCCATTTCAATCCACCATAACTCCAAATAGGCTATAATCAACCCATCACAACACCGTGATGACCTGAGCAGAGCGCGAATGTGCAACAGGGGGTCCAACATATATCTCTTGGGGGACATGTAGTTCGCCGGTGTGTGGGTGACGCCGTCTGAGCCCCGAAAACGGGCGAGGCGCTGCCCCCTGAAGGCGACTCTCTCCTCCACCGTTGGTTCATTTAGGGCCGACACCAGCACATACGCCTGCTCGGGTCCCTTTTTTGATGGTTTTCGTGTGTCATTGCGGGCATAACGCACGGGAAAAAGAACGACGTACGGGAGTACGCCTTTTCTTTTTCCCGCACGTTCTCCCCACAAGCACACACGAAACCTATTCAAAAAAGTAGTATGGATAGACCTGCTTGTTCTGACCACAAGCATGACCCAAACCCATTCAAAAAACGCGTAGGGTGTGCAACAGCACACCAAAATCGCATACGTTTTTATCTGGAAGTGAAGGCTTCAGCCTCACCATGAGGTTGTAATGTTGTTTGACCTCTGGGTGGGACTAAAGTCTCCACTTCCGGGATTGGACTGTTGGAAGGTGCACAATTGCGCACCCTACGCGAAACAAAAAACTACACTAACACAAACGGAGCAACCATGAACATCCTCATCCTTGGCAGCGGCGGACGCGAATACTCAATCGGGCTGGCGTTGACGCGTGATCCCAATGTTGAAAAGATCTGGTTTGCGCCGGGGAATGGGGCGACGGATGCGCTCGGGGAGAATATTGCCATCAGTGACTTTGATGCGCTGGCCGATTTTGCTGAGGAGCAGGGGGTGGATTTGACGATCGTCGGTCCGGAGGCTCCATTGGTGGACGGGGTGGTCGATGTGTTTCAGGAGCGGGGGTTGACGATCTTCGGTCCGACGGCAGCGGCGGCGCAGCTTGAGGGTTCCAAGATCTTCATGAAGAACTTTCTGGCACGTCACAAAATCCCAACTGCCCGCTACATCGAGACGGGATCACTCGAGGAGGCTGAAGCCTTTATCGACACGCTCCCCACACCGGTCGTGGTCAAGGCGGATGGTTTGTGTGGTGGCAAAGGGGTGATCATCGCGCCCACACATGAAGAAGCCAAACAAGCCGCCAAAGATATGCTCGCCGGTACGGCGTTTGGGGATGCGGGGATGAAGATTGTGGTCGAAGAGTACCTCGACGGCTACGAGCTCTCGGTCTTTGCGGTCTGTGACGGCAAGGATTATGTTGTCCTCCCGGCAGCCCAGGATCATAAGCGCCTCCTCAATGACGATCAGGGTCCCAACACCGGTGGGATGGGGGCTTATGCGCCCACACCGCTGGTGAATGATTCCATTTACCAGCAACTTGATGAGACGGTGATTCGTCCGACGTTGGCCGGGATGGAAGCGGAGGGGATGCCCTTTACTGGGGTACTCTTCATCGGCGTGATGGTGGTCGATGGCAAGCCGATCGTGCTGGAGTACAATGTCCGTTTCGGGGATCCCGAGTGTGAAGAGATTATGCCGTTGCTCAAATCCCCGGCGAGTGAACTCTTCTACAAGGCTGCTACCGGGGATCTATCCCGTGCGACAATTGAATTTTACGATCAGTATGCAGTAGGGGTGGTGTTGGCAAGCGAAAACTATCCATACAAAAGCTCTACACCTGCGGAGATCATCGTAGACGATATCCACCACAATGACTTGGCTGAACACACGCACATCTCTTACGCCGGAGTGACCC
>JALVWV010000079.1 GCA_027023145.1 Campylobacteraceae bacterium
GGGATGAGCCGATGATTCTTGCATGCGGCAATGCCCCGACGTTTATCTATGCGGCGATCAATACGTTGCTTTCCGAGGGGGTGGATCTAAGCCAAGTGGCGCTGCTGCTGTTTCCGGTAGGCTTTGTTAATGTCGTCGAGTCCAAGGCGTACGGGCGTAAATTCGCTGAAGTATTTGATGTACCAGCGATCATCATGGAGGGGCGTTTTGGCGGTTCACCCCAAGTGGTCGCCACGCTTCATGCGATCTACAAAACGATCCAGGATTATGACGGAGAGACGCGCTACAATGGGAAATAGTCTGTATCGGAGCAGGGACTTCAGTCCCGTCATGCAGGGCAAGCCCTGCCTCCAAAGTTGCAAAGTGCCGAAGGATAGGAAACAAAGATATGGATAATGACGCCAAACCAACCCGCAATCTCATGGGAAGCGAAGTGGTCGAAGGCTACGCCTGCAAGCCCAAAAAGCTCGATCCCGATAAGCCCATCATGTACTACCATGCCATCGTCTATGTCTGCTCCGATGAACGGTGTGCCAAGGCTGGAGGGGAAGAGAAAGCAGCATGGCTGAGGGAAGTGGTCAAGGATATGGGGCTGCATACCGGTGCACGGCGGATCAAAGTCAGCCGCAGTCTCTGTCAGGGGGCGTGTCGTTTTCGTCAGGTAGCACAGATCAATGCTCCATCCCCCAATGAGAAGCTTTGGCTCAAGCATACCCACACCTTTGACCGGGAGAGGTGGGTGGAGATCCTCAAAGCAATCCGGGACAACAAAGCGATCACCAAAAATCGGATCGAGATGCGCATATACAAGGAGCAGGGGCTTTAGCCCCGCAAAATGATGCGATATATCATAAGGAGTAGGGACTTTAGTCCCGTTAAGATAGCGAGTTTAAAGAGAACAACATTGTACGGGACTGAAGTCCCTGCTCCTGATAGGGTTATCTCCCGATATATTAAATTCTCTGAAAAATTTCCGGTTTTGTGCGATAACTCTGGCAGTCGCAAACGCAAGCGCCCCTTTCAGGGGTTGAGTGCTCCTTTGTCGTCATCGCACAAAACCTCCATTTTGGGTTATTCAGATGGTTTTATTGCAAGAAGGCACACCCCATGACCCCCCTTCGCCGAGGATACACCACCGGAGTGAGTGCCGCGTTGGCGTTTGGGCGGGCGCTTGAGGCGTGGTGTGTCTCAAGAGAGCGGGCGCAGACAGTTACAGAAAAGATGGACAATGATGATCTCGATGTCACCAAAGGGTGCATGATTGTCGCTACCGTAAGCGATCGGCTGGAGGATTTGACGAGCAATCCGCGAGAGCACTCCCCCTATACGATCGGGAAACTTCGGCTCTATGCCGGGGAGGGGGTTGGGGTCGTCACCCGTGCGGGACTCAAGCCGCCAATAGGGTATCCGGCGATCAATCCCCGTCCGCTGGAAGCGATCGAGGCACAGTATGCGCGGTTTGCCGATCGGATCGATCGGGAGATTTATGCGACGATTGGTATTGAAGACGGTGAAACGATCGCCCGGGATACGGCCAATGCCAAAGTCGGTGTGCTGGGAGGACTCTCGATCCTGGGAACGACCGGATGGGTCAAGCCCATCTCGCATGAAGCGTATCTTGATTCGATCCGTTCCGAAGTGGCCGTTATCGCGGCAGGGGGGATCGAGACGGCGGTACTGACGCTGGGCAATGCTTCGCTGGCGTACGCTAAGGAGCGTTTCGAGGCAGTGCAGATTGTGGAGGTAGGCAACTTCGTGTATGATGCGCTTGGGATTGTGGCGCAGAGTGGCGTGAAGCAGGCAATGTTTGTCTGTGGGATCGGCAAAGGGGTCAAAGTGATGCAGGGGCATCGCAACACCCACAACCGTTTCGGATCGATTGACTTTACGGTATTGTGTGAGCAGATCGAGAAAAAATGGGGTCTCCAATTCAATTCAGAGAACTTCCGAACGGTGAAAGGGCTCCTCACTGAGCTGGGTGAGTATGAAGAGGCGTTTTACCCATATGTAGAGATCCGGGCAACTGAGGTGATGCGGGGGTGGTTCCCCGATCTTGAGATGACGACACACATAGTGAGGTGAGCATGGTTACGATAGCTGGCAATGGAATGGGGGGTTACACCTTCGAGGGGGTGCGGGTCGATACGGAGGAGTTTGATGTGATCGTGTGCGATCGCAATTTTGCCGAGGAGGGGGAGCGTATCCTCAAGCTGGGATACCAGGAGGTCAAAGCCTACCTGTTGGAGCACCATGCCGATCAAAACATCCTCTATGTCGTCACCGGCTCACCCCTCTTTTATTCCGCTGCACCCTTGATCGCCCGGGCGTTGCCGGAGGGGGCGGTGCGGTTTGTAGACAATACGTCATCACTGAGCTATCTGTTGTCCCGTCTGCACATTGCCCAAAACCAAGTGGGGGTGTTTTCGCTCCATGGGCGCAGTCGGATCGATCTGGAGGTGATGCTATCACAGGAGTATACGTTCATCCTGTGCGATGCCCAGACCCCTGCACGTCTTGCCGAGGCGATGCGCTATCTGCCTGAGGATGCCGTGGAGATCACTATCGGCTACAAATTGGGGTATGAGGATGAAGTGATTAAGCAGGTTATGCTGGATCAGATCGAGGCAGGATTCGACCTGAATCAGCCCTATGTGTTGCTCCTGCGACGGACATTTATGCCCCGCAGTGTGATCTCGGAGGATGCCGATTTGGTTACAGAACGGGGGATGATCACCAAGCGCTACAAACGCCATTTTGCCCTGAACAGTCTCGATCTGGCTCCCAATCAAATCTTGTGGGACGTGGGAGCCGGAAGTGGAAGCTGTGCGATCGATGCATACAAGCGCTACCGGGTCAAAACGGTACTTTTCGAGAAACAACCCCAGCGGTGCGAATACATCCGCCAAAACCTCCGAGAACACCACGTGATTGATACGGTGCTGCACGAGGGTGAGGCAGAAAAACTCTTTGAGATTGAGCCCACCACCCCCGATCGGATCTGTGTCGGTGGCGGCGGATCGGCGGTGATTGCGCGTTTGCCCTATCTGTATGAGCGACTGGCTGATAGGGGGATCATACTGATCCATGCCATCACGCTATCCAACCTCTCTGAGATGGTGCAGGTACTCGATGAAGCCGGGATCGCGTATGAGGTGCTTTCGTTTTCGCTGACCACCTACAAAGGGTCGCTCAAGCTTGTCGAGCCGGAGCGGCAGTTATTTCAGATCCGGATAGCTAAGGGCGTGAAAACTCATACTTAGTGCCATGAAAATTCATAATTAGAGTCGTGAAAACTCATACTTAATGTCATAAAAACTCATATTTATGGTATAATAAGCACTGAAAGGATGGTCATGTACACCTATCGAAGCGTTACCCCCGTTGTTTTGGAGTTTATGGAGGATTTCCGAATTGTGATGATCTCCGGCCCCAGGCAGAGCGGCAAGACAACATTGAGTCGGGATATTGCCGAAAAGCTCGGGATGGACTATTATACATTTGATGATGATGCAGTTCGCTTGAGTGCCCAGGTCGATCCGGCACTTTTTGTCCGTCAGTTGGCACGTACCCCCGTTGTGCTTGATGAGATTCAGCTGGTACCGGAGATTGTCCGAGCTCTGAAAATGTCTGTGGATGAAGT
>JALVWV010000080.1 GCA_027023145.1 Campylobacteraceae bacterium
GGTCAACGCCAGTATCCGGCAGAACAAAGAACATATTCTCGCCCGGCGGAGCAAAAACATCCAGGCAAGCCTCGGGATCATGATCGCCATGTCGTTGGTCTCACTCCTCCTCTCCCTCTATCTCTCGAGCATCATCAACCGCCGCCTTCGCACCTATGAAGAGCAGCTCAAGGAGAGCAATGAGCAGCTTCTGTTTCAGTCACGTCAGGCATTGATCGGGGAGTTGATGCCGATGATCGCCCATCAGTGGCGCCAGCCGATCAACAAAATTGCCTCGGTACTGGCTTTGTTGCGCTTTGGATTGGCCGGAGGAAAGTGCGATGCGAAGAAGATCGATCAGGAGTGTGCCAACATGGAGGAGAGTGTGGAGTTTATGTCGGAGACCATTGACGACTTCCGCACCTTTTATCGCCCGAAGAATGAGAGTGAAGAAGTCGACTTGAGCAAACTGATCGTCAAGGCGATCGAATTTGTCGACGGGGCGATTCGCAAAAACGACATTCACCTCACCACCCATCTCGAAAACATTGTCTACTGTCTGTATGCCAACGAATTTTTGCAGGTGATGATCAACCTGATCAAAAATGCGGCGGATGCGTGTGGGCAGCATGGTCACATTGATGTAGCTTTGCTGGAGAAGGAGGGGGTCGTGCATGTGATCGTGACCGATGACGGTGAAGGGATCGCCCCGGATCAACTGGGTAAAATCTTCGAGCCCTACTTTTCTACCAAAGAAAACTCGATGGGGCTGGGGCTCTATATGACCAAAATGATCATCGAGAAGCATATGCACGGAGAGATCCGTGTCGAAAACCTTTTAGAAAAAGGGACGCGATTTACGATTTGTCTCTATCGGCAAGCGTGATTGGGGCGGTTGGCACGGTCGATGGTGCGGACAAGTTCCCAATTTTTCTGGTAGTGTGCGGGGATGAAAAGGGCATCGTGGTATTTGTTGACATCTTTGAATTTTCCTCGGGCATCGAGCCACTTGAAATCAAAAAATGCCTGTTCGATCTTGTGCGCCAATGCGGGTTTGAGATTGTAGGGATAGCCGTAACCGGTGCCGGGAAAGGATTGGGAACGGTAGAGGATGGTGATCTCCTCTTTGTGAACTTTGCCTTTCTCAATCATGCTGGTGAGGACCCCATCG
This sequence comes from Campylobacteraceae bacterium, assembly GCA_027023145.1. Taxonomy (GTDB): domain Bacteria; phylum Campylobacterota; class Campylobacteria; order Campylobacterales; family Sulfurovaceae; genus S017-3. The sequence goes on from JALVWV010000080.1 coordinate 1,151, forward strand.
GCGATGGTGGCGACTTTGGCCTTGTGCTGGATGATGCGCTCAATCGATTTGGTGTGTGAGCCGGAGAAGCGAACCTGATAGTCGATCCCCTCACTCATGTGAAACTTCTCTTTGAGGAGTGCATGGGGGGCTTTGTATCCGGAGTTGGATGTGGGGGTAACGAAGAGGATGGTTTGATCACGAAGATCCTGCATCGTGCGGATGCCGCTGCCGGGGTACGTGATGATCTCCATTGTGTACCCATAGCTCCTATCGGCTTTGGCCGCCATCCCAAACAGACGAAATCCGGAACATTCTACCCCGATGGGCACCGACCCGGTGTTGAGTCCGACGATGTGGAGTAGGCCTGTGCGCATCGCTTCGAGCTGGGCAGCATTGGTGCGATAACGGAAAAAGCGTACCTTCTTTCCGGTGCTTTTTTCGATCTGCTCAGCAAGTGCCTGGCGAGCTCCGGGATACAGAGCTTGGTTTTCGGTATACCCAAAAATGAGAGTGTAGGGGTCGAGCCATCGTGACGGATCGGTTTCCGGGTCGGCCAGCATGTCACCATCCCGATCACAGAACGGTGGCTGGAGGGTGCCGTGAGGGCAATCCCCTGTCGACGTATTATTGTCTGCGGGGAGAAATGACACCAGCCCCAGAAATATAATAAGTGTGTGGATGAGTGTTTTCATGCGATAATTGTACCCAAAAATACCGAGTGCAACATAAGTTGCATTTTTTATTGGGGTTTTGGTGTTACTATTGCATTTGAAATTGGGTCTAACCCAATCAATTTGTTTGATAAGGAGTCACTCATGTATGTAACACGCTACACCAATCCCTATCGGGATATCCGTCGAGGTTTTGACCTCATGAACACGCTGCTCAACAGCATGGAAGAGGGACAGTCCGAAGGGGCTTTGGTCGATTTTGTCCCGGCGGTCAACAGCCGGGAAGGGGAGGATGCCTACTACATTGAACTCGACCTCCCTGGTGTCCGCAAAGAGGACATCGAGATCACCACCGAAGACAATGTCCTCACCATCTCTGGAGAGCGCAAGCGCAAAGAGGAATCCAAGGAAGAGGAATACTACAAAATGGAGAGTCTCTACGGGAAATTTGTCCGCAGCTTCACCTTGCCCGAGAAGGTGGACGTCGAGAAGATCCATGCCGAATCGAAAAACGGCGTCCTTGAAGTGGTGATCCCCAAACTTGCAGAGGAGGATCGCCAACCCAAAAAGATTGAGATCAAATAAGGAGGTACACCATGGATATCGTCAACAAAACCAAAGAGATTGGTCAAGCCGTGGAGGAAAAAGTTGAACACGGTCTGGAGGTGGCCAAAGAGACGTTTGCTAATGTCGCGGCACACCTGCCGTTTGCCAATTTGGCCAAGAGAGGTACGGATCAGTTTGTGATTGAGGTGGATCTGCCCGGGGTTGAGAAAAAGGATATTGATATCCGGATTGAAGACAACATCCTCATCGTCAAAGCAACCCGCAAGATGAAAAACGAGGTGAAAAAAGAGGACTACTACCTCTGCGAGAGCCAGTTTGGTCTCATCTCCCGTTCGTTCGTCCTCCCCGAAGGGATCGACACGTCCAAAGTCGATGCCCATTACGATGATGGCCGTTTGCGGATCGTTCTTGAAAAAGAGGAATCCCGCAAAGCAAAAAATATCGCGGTCAAATAAGACCACGCTCCCTTTTTCGCGCAGCGGCATTCGTTTTCCCCAGCCGTTGCACGTTCAATCTATGCAATCACGGAGTAGACCGGTACCCCAAGCTTCTCTCTTCCTTTGAGAAAATCCAATTCCATTAAAAAACACGCTTCGATACATTCCGCTCCGAGGCGGTCGATGAGGGTCGAGGCAGCAGCAGCCGTGCCGCCAGTGGCCAGCAGGTCGTCGATGAGCAGGACACGCGAAGGGGTGCCGTCGGATTGCCTGCCGTTTTCGCCAAACGCGTCGATGTGTACTTCCACTTCATCAAATCCATACTCAAGTGCGTATTTTTCCGCAACGGTCGTGTAGGGCAGTTTCCCTTTTTTGCGTATGGGCACAAATCCGATGCCGAGCCGATCGGCCAGTACCGCTCCGAAGATAAAGCCTCTAGCATCGATACCGGCGACATAATCCAAACCGTATTCAGCGTAGCGCTCCGCGAGATGATCCATCAACAATCGGAAAGCTTCGGGATTACCAAGCAGTGTGGTGATATCTTTGAACTGGATACCCGGCTTGGGAAAGTCGGGGACGGTGCGGATGGCATTTTCGATGGTTTCGCGGGCTTCGGGGGTGAGGGTGATCATGGGAAGGCTCCTGTGTTGGGGTTGAGATCATGGATCATTTTCTCAATAGTCCGTTGTAAATCCGGCAATTTGTTCTCACATACAAAAAAGATTTCATCAGCATTGATGTCAAAATAATGATGTACAATAATATCGCGCATACCTTTTGCGCCTTTCCAATCAACGTTTGGATAGTGCTTAAAGAGTTGTTT
>JALVWV010000081.1 GCA_027023145.1 Campylobacteraceae bacterium
GGAATCTTTCCATGTCAGTTCTTTGAATGATTAGCGGTGCTTATAGCATCGACTTCGAAGTGTGATTGGGGAAGATATGATTGAGAATGTGAGCGGGGTGGGGTATCGGGTTGAGGTGGAGGGTGGTTGATGGTTTATGGTTGATGGTTTATGGTAGATAGGGAAAAGGGGCTGGGGCTTCAGCCCCACAAAAGGAGCTGAAACTCCAAGCTTTGCAATATGTATCCGCTCTCAATCACAGCGTCAAACAAGCAACCCCATCAGGAGCCATTGGAAGCTTACTGAAAACTGTATCCAACCGTACAGCCATAAAGCACTTCTTTTGTACCAGCACTACTGGTGGTATTTGGCGGATCGTACACCAAGACGTATTGATAGTCTTTGTTGTTAACTGTAGCCCAAGAAGCAAGGATATTATTATCATAGCCCTGTTGCCTATCCGTACTATCACCTCCGCTATTGGCTGTTAAAATGACTCTCCCGTTATTTGCATCGTATCGCCTTGCATGAAATTCAACTTTGGGATTGGCTCCAGTGGAACCATCGTTGTTGTAAAAATAACAGGTCAAATCTTTGATTGTAGCACCATCGGGAAGAAAAACAGGCGCATACGCTACGCAGTAGTTGTCGGTCGTCCCTGAGTTAAAATAGACATATCTTGAATTTCTTCTTAAAGAGCAGTTGGTGTCTTCGTAGACAGCAAATGTCGCCGGAGCAATCGCAACGTATCCATCTGCTCTTCGGATCGTCACGCTTCCGCTGCTTCCCCCACCGGTAAGTCCACCGGTGGCATTAACATCGGTAATCGCTTCGGCGATATGGGTTGCATTGGTTGTAATATCGACTTTGTTGGTCGCGATATCATTGGCATTATCAGAAATGCTACTTTTGTTGGTAGCAATGCTGGTTGCATTGGTGGTGATGTTCCCCGCATTGCCGTCCACTGCCGTCTTGACGGCACTGAAATTCTCATTCACCTCTGAAGCTTTGGCCGTGGTGTTGGCTGTGAAAGTATTGGGGATCGTGACGCTTCCGGCCATGAGGGCAGCAGAGGCGACAACGAGCCCGAACAGAATGGTGTGTGTCGGTTTCATGGTGTTCTCCTTTGTGTTATGATGAACATTGTCGATGGAGGGATAACGCATCATCCCCACTTGCCCTGATCCCAGGACATTTGATCCCATTGGTTACTGCTGGTATTGGTGTCGTCATCGCCACCGCCACCGCATGCGCTCAGCATCAGGCTGAACAGCAGTGCGAGAGTGAAGATGAATATCTTGCGTTTTCTGATCATGGTACCTCCTTTTCAGATTGGCATATCAGTATTGTACCACATAATTGTGGCAAAAGTGTGTCAAATAAACTTAAAAGGTGAATTTTATGCAAAAAAATTATCGAGAAACGATTTTATGGTGATTCGTGATTCGTGATTAGTAATGGTTGATGGTAGATGGTAGATGGTAGATGGTTGATGGTTGATGGTTGATGGCGAAAGGGGCGGGGATTTATCCCCACTATCCAATAATCTCCGAGCACAGCTCAAATCGATTATGCGTCATGAGGTGGACGTTGCCATGCAGATCGATCATCTCATCAAAGATCCGTTTGGAGAGGGCGAAACCTACTTCGCGCTCTTTATTGGCTCCGTCCATCGCGGCTAGGTTCATTTCATCGATGATTGCTTTGGGGACGTGGATGCCTGGGACTTTGTCGTCGATGAAGGTGGCGGTGCGGGCGCGGACGATGGGGAACTGACCAAGGATGAGGCGGGCATCCCGGGCGCTTTCACGGATGCTCAGCGTCTTGGCCTCTTCAAAGAGGGCGATGAGCTCCCGGGCGCTCTCGACGTCGAAAACCGGTTGGGTGAAGATGCCTCTAGCACCGTAGTCGAGCTTTTTGACCATCCGTTTGAGGAGGTGTTTCATGTTTTTGGCCGTGGCATCGCTGACGGCGAAAGGATAGATCGGACGGGGGGCGGGGTTGAGGGGTTGGCCAGAGTAGTCGGTGCCGTTGTTGAGGCGGTAGATGATGCTCAACAGGAGGGTGCTGTCGCGCTCGAGGACGCCTTTGACCTCGGGTTGGTCGGAGAGTTTGGCCGGGTCGCCGGTGAGGGCAAGGATGAGGCGGATGTCGAAGTCGTTGGCGCCGAGCAGCTCGGACTGGAGGGAGAGTTTGTTGCGGTCGCGCATACTCATGGTGGCCATCACCGGCTTGTCAAAGGCGCTCTGGAGTTTGATGGCGCTCAGCACTGCGGACATTTTGAGGCGGGCGAGGGCGTTGTCGGTGACGGAGAATGCACTCACTTTTTGGTCAAGTTTGTACTTCCTTATATCATCGATAATATGGGAGATGGATGCGCCATGGGGCGGGTTGATTTCTACGGAGATGAACGGTGCATCTCCGGTGAGATTTTCGCAAAATTGTTTGAACATTTTTGTACTCCCTGAATATAATTAGTCCTCCGGGAAACTCCGGTTTCACTTGATGGCTCTGGTAATGGCATCAGTCTTTATTTGACCATGGAGGCAGGGCTTCAGCCCTGCATGCTGGACTGAAGTCCCGCCTCCTGATTGTGCAGTATGTTCCGGGTCAACATTCAGAGGATTCGGCTATAATTCTACCCAAAAGATACATAGACAAAGGCGCACATGAAACTGGCTGTATTTGATTTTGACTCGACGTTGATGGATGGGGAGACGATCGATTTTTTTGCTGAGCCGCTGGGACTGAAGGATGAAGTAGCGGCGATCACCGAGGAGGCGATGGCGGGTCGGATGGACTTTTTCATGGCGCTCGTGGCGCGGGCGAAGCTCCTCGAGGGGCTGGATGTCTCAGTCGCACAGCAAATCTGTGAAAACCTCCCCATGATGCCCGGTGCACAGGAGACCGTCGACGGGCTCAAAGAGCGGGGATACAAAGTGGTCTGCTTCTCCGGCGGTTTCCGGCAGGCGACCAAGCCGATGGCGCGACGTCTCGGGATCGATGCGGACTTTGCCAACTTTCTCTACGCCGATGAGCACGGTCGGCTCACCGGCGAAGTGGGCGGAGAGATGATGTATAGCGATGCCAAAGGGGATATGTTGGTACGATTGCAGGCTCTAATGGGGATCGGTCGGGAAGATACCCTTGTGGTAGGGGATGGCGCCAATGATCTGAGTATGTTTGCCCACGCCAACACCCGGGTGGCGTTTCGGGCGCGTCCGGTGCTGGTGGAGCAGGCGACGCACGTGATTACCGAAAAAGATCTTCGGGAGATATTGACCCTCCTGTAGGGTTGGCTTCAGCCGACCACCATCACAATCTCGCATATCGGAGATAACCATGGAAACATGTACCATCCGAGGAGTCCTCTCTCAGGCTCTCAAATACAAATCAGCTCTCATACGTGGTAACCTCTACGCCATAATCGCAACGATCATGACCGTAACGATCCCCCTGTTTATTCCGATGCTGGTGGATGAACTTTTGCTGCACAAAAGCGACCGTCTCACCGGATGGGTCGCGGCGAACATTATGCCAATGTCGGTGACGGGGTATCTGGTGTTTTTCCTTGTTTTGACCCTCGTCATGCGTGGAATCGGAATGCTGCTCAACGTCGCGCAGGTACGTACCTTCCTCAGCGTCTCCAAAAGTATCTCTCTCGGGCTCCGGGAGCGCTTGCTCGGGCATTTGAAACGGGTATCACTGGCTGAGTACGAGACCATTGCCCCCGGAGCGGTGGCCGCCAAGCTCGTGACCGATGTCGATACGGTCGATGCCTTCATCGGGACGACGGTGAGCAAGCTTGTCATCTCGATTCTGACGCTGCTGTTTACTGCCATCGTGTTGCTGCTGATCCATTGGAAGCTGGCACTTTTCATCCTCCTGACCAACCCTATTGTGGTATTCTTCACCGCTAGATTAGCGCGAAACGTTGGCAAACTCAAACGGCAGGAGAACCAGGCCGTCGAAGCGTTCCAGTCAACCCTGAGTGAGACGCTTGAATTGTTTCACAGTGTCCGGGCATCCAACAAAGAGGGGTATTTCTTCGACCGGATTCTGGATCACGCACGCACCCTCAAGGAGCGCTCGGTGCAGTTTGGCTGGCGAGCCGATCGGGCGATCCGGGTGTCGTTTCTCGTGTTTCTCGGCGGGTACGAAGTGTTTCGGGCAGTGAGCATCTGGGTGGTAGCCTACAGCGACCTGAGCATCGGGCTGATGCTGGCGATCTTCGGCTATCTGTGGATCATGATGACCCCCACACAGGATGTGATCAACTTCCAGTATGCGCTGGCCAATGCCCGGGCGGCGTGTGGTCGAATCAATGATATCTTTGCGATGGAGACGGAGCCGGAAGTGGCCGATAGTGTCAATCCCTTTGCCCGGGGAACTGCCGTAGGAATTACGACCGAAAACCTGGGGTTTGCCTACAGAAATTCTGATCCGATCCTCACGGAAATAGCTTTGAAAGTCGCGCCGGGTCAAAAGGTTGCCATAGTCGGTGCCAGTGGCAGCGGCAAAACCACGCTGGCCAACCTCATCGCCGGATTTTATCCACCGAGTGCAGGACACATATACTACGAAGGGGTTCCACACGATCGGATCGCCCCCTCGACGATCCGCTCAGGAGTGCACATGGTTTTACAGCACCCGAAGCTCTTTAATGATACAATGCGGTTCAATCTCACGCTGGGCAACGTCCACAGCGATGAGGTGATCGACCGGGCCGTGCGGATCGCACAGCTGGGCGAGGTGATCGAGCGACTCCCCGAGGGGATCGACACGATCGTGGGCAAAGACGGTGTGCGCCTCAGCGGCGGACAGCGCCAGCGGGTCGCCATCGCACGGATGGTGCTTCAGGATCCCTCCGTGGTGATCTTCGACGAATCAACCTCGGCACTTGATGTACACACCGAGGCGCAGCTGTTTGCCGATTTGCATGCCTATTTGGAGGACAAAACCGTCCTCACCATCGCCCACCGTCTGAGCACCATCGAGCGTGCCGATTTCATCTACGTCCTCGAAGAGGGCACCATCACCGATGCCGGGACGCCGGAGGAGCTGATGGCGCGGGGTGAGAATTATTTTGCTGAGATGGTGTGAGGGAATTAGAAGGTAGAAGGTAGTGGGTAGCGGGTAGAAATTTCTCGTGAGTTCGCGCGTAGGGTGTGCAATTGCACACCTTCCGACGGTTGCTTTACTTGAGGTTTTGAACAATCGCGTTGCGATTTTGGTGTGCTGTTGCACACCCTACGCGAGCGATGAAGTAGGGACTTAGTCCCGTTTAATGGGACTGAAGTCCCAGCCCCTTTTTCAAAAAGGATACACATGGACATTATTCAGGCTATTATCATCGGCATCATCGAAGGATTTACCGAGTTTCTTCCCATCTCTTCGACCGGGCACATGATCGTCGCAGCGAAGTTTCTTGGCGTGGCAGAGAATGATTTGACCAAAGCGTACGAGGTGATCATCCAGTTTGCCGCGATCCTCGCGGTGATTCTGATTTACCGGGACAAACTCAGCCCCCGTCGGGTTGTGCTGTGGCAGAAGCTTATCGTGGCGTTTCTCCCTTTGGGGGCGATTGGGTTTGTATTCCGTCACCAGATCAAAGACCTCTTCAGTGTCCCGGTAGTGGCATGGATGTTTATCATCGGGGGGATTGTTTTCCTGATTGTGGAATTTTTCTACAAAGAAGAAGTCAAAGTCCGTACGACCGACATCGATGCCGTAAGCTGGAAACAGGCGATCTGGATCGGGATCGCTCAAGTGGCCGCCCTCATCCCCGGAACGTCGCGTGCCGGAGCGACGATCATCGGCGGACTGTTAACCGGGCTTGATCGCAAGACCTCCGCAGAGTTCAGCTTCCTGTTGGCGATTCCAGTGATGGCTGCGGTGAGTGGCTATGATCTCCTCAAACACTACCATGAGTTTGCCCATGCCAACTGGGGGGCGTTTGCGATCGGGTTTGTGGTGGCCTTTGTCGTCGCATGGCTGACGATCAAGCTTTTTATCGCGTTTTTGCAGCGTTTTACCTTCAATGCGTTTGGTATTTATCGGATTTTGTTGGGGGTGGCGCTGTTGATGTATTTTTCTTGAGTGAATAGTTAATAGTGAATAGTGAATAGTGAATAGTTTTGGTATGCGTTGCTTGGCAACGCTTTTATGGATGGAGTAGGGACTTCAGTCCCGTCTGATGGGGCTGAAGCCCCAGCCCCTTTTTCCTGTGTGACATGGATTTTATTGAGCCTCAACATGAGGTTCACTCAAGTCCAAAAGCACCTTTTGGACACACGCAGAAAGGTACACTATGAAATTTGACGATTTTGACTTCCATCCCGACGTACGCAAAGGGATCCGTATCGCGGGGTTCCAAGAGCCCAGTCCGATCCAGAAAGAGGTGATCCCCCTCATCATCGAGGGGCATGATATGGTAGGCCAAGCCCACACCGGTACCGGCAAGACGGCGGCGTTTGGTCTGCCGATTATTGACATGCTTGCCCGCAAAGAGATCGAGCGAGCTCTCGTGATCGTTCCGACACGGGAGCTGGCATCGCAGGTGAGTGATGAGATTTATCATCTCGGACGTTTTGCCGGGATTCGGACGCTCGAAGTGTACGGCGGGGTCGGCTACGGTCGTCAAATCGCGCTGATCCACAAAGGCACGCAGATCATCGTCGCGACCCCCGGTCGTCTCAAAGACCTCTACCGCAAGGGGAAGATCGATGTCCTCAGCCCCGAAGTGGTCGTTCTCGATGAAGCCGACGAGATGCTTGACATGGGTTTCCTCGACGACATCAAAGAGATTTTTGAGTTTATACCGCAGAATCGCCAGACGCTGTTGTTTTCCGCGACGATGCCTGAGCCGATCAAGCAGTTGGCGGATCAAATCCTCTTCGAGCCCAAATTCATCTCCGTCGTCGGAGAAGAAGCGACGACCAACAACGTCATCGACCAGCGCTACTACGTCATCAACGAAAACCAGCGCGATGAGGCGATCATCAAACTCCTCGAGACGGAGAAGTACAACAAATGCCTCATCTTCTGTCGGATGAAACGGGAGGTCGATCGGGTCTCGGAACTCCTCCAGGCGCACCGCTTCAAAGCAGCCGGTCTGCATGGCGACATGGAACAAGTGGATCGGGATGCCACGGTCAAATCCTTCCGCCGCAACGAAACCAAAATCCTCGTCGCCACCGATGTGGCGGCACGGGGGCTGGATGTCAAAGACGTCACCCATGTGATCAACTTCCACATCCCTTTTGATCCCCAGAGTTATGTCCACCGTATCGGCCGTACCGGTCGTGCGGGCAAGGCGGGTCAGGCGATTACCCTGGTGAGTACCGAAGAGTTCCGTGAGCTCATGCGGATCCGCAAAGAAGTGGGTGCGGATATGCGCCTCGAGACGATGACCGGGGAGGGAGGAGTCGATAGCAGTACGATCGATTTCGTCCTCCAGGCGCTTGAAGAGACGGCGATCCATCCCGAGATCGACCGGGTACTCGCAGCCCTGGCGCATCTCGATCAAGCGACCTTTATCAAGAAGGCGCTCTCCTACATGGTCGGCCAAGTCCAGACCGGTATGGGAGGGCAAATCGGCTTCGATCAGGATTACGTCGATGACATGATAAAAAACTACCAATCCGAAAAGCAACAGAGTGGTAATAATAGAAAGAGGAAAAGACGGCGGTAAATTGCCCTAAATGAATGAGGGGGTCTCCTTTAGTGTATCCAGCAATGCAAACCCCTCATACCCATTGAGTACATATTTTTCTTTTGCCGCGAAACGGTCGAAAAGTTTCTGCTGTTTGTCATTCAGTTTAGAGTGATACTTGGCTTCGATCAAAATGCCGTTGTGGGTGATGAAGTCTATCTCGATCCCATCGACATAGAGGTAGCTGGGATGATCATCTTTGATTTTCAAAAAAACAAGATTTTCATAAATCGCCCCTTTGTCACGATAGCCCACAGTTACGTTGCGAAGCCCGACATCGGACGCATAGATCTTTTTGGCTCCTTTGATCTTTTCATTGAGTTTGCCGTATTTTTCGATGCCGTAGACCAGGTATGTCTCTTCAAAGTAGTGATAGTACCGCTTGGCAGAGTCCACACTGATGTCAAGGATGCCGGCTATTTTGTTGAAGCTCAACTGTTTCCCGCTTCGCTCCATGAGGAGTTTGTAGAAGTCTTTGACGATTTGGTTGTTGCGTATGTGGTAGTGGGCTATGATGTCCTTGTTGATGATGTTGTCTATGAGATTTTGCAGGTAGGTTACATCCGCAGTCAAGACATACTCAGGCATGCCGCCATCCTGCATATAGTCCTCAAAATAGCGCTCCCACAGGTGGGTATCGGCTTGTTTGATATGTATGCCTTTGAACATGAGGTACTCATGAAAATCCAGCGGCATCACCTCGAGGATACGCTGTCTCCCCGTCAGGTACGCATTTTTGTCTTTGAGTAATGAAGCCGAAGAGCTGGATGCGAAGATTTTGACATTCTCCAAATCGTAAAAGTTTTTGAGTTCTTTTTGGTAAGACTCTTTGCTGGTCACTCCATCCAAAAAGAGGTACACCTTCTGTTCGGAAGGCAGCTTGTGTATCTTGCGGTAGGCATCGAGTATCTCGCTGATGCTGTAGTCATCCAGTACATAGAGGTCTAAACTGATATAGAAAATGTGTTTGGGTGCTACGTTGTGTTCATGCATGAGCGTTGCGATAAAGTTTTTCAAGATGGTAGTCTTGCCCACCCGTCTAAGCCCGGTCAAAAAAACAATATCCTTGTTCTCTAACCAGCGCTCCAGTACTTTCAAATACTTTTCTCGCGTATGTCCGTCGAAGCTGTATGTCTCTTCCCACCAGGGGTTGGATTTGTAAAAAACTGCTTTCATGCCGTCTCCTGTCATATAAAATTATAAGATATTATACGACAGTATCGTAAAGTTTTACTTAAAGTTGAAGATTGCACGCATTTTTGTGATCAAGTCGAATAATGAGAGTCGTGCTGAGTCTTGACAGAGATGGGCACATTTGCTACAATGATTCAATTTGTTTGATGTTTTGTAGAGGAGGGAAGCGTGTTTTTGGCTACAGAGTATAGAACTCAAATATCTATGCTCGTCAATAGGGGTCGTCAATAGGGGTCAGACGTTGAACATCTACCTTTGACTGGTAGTGAATCTTCAGCTTCATTACCCAATATCGGAGCCAAAATAATCTTAATTTTGAGTTATAGGACGAGGGAAAATTATTGATTTTTTGTGACCGAAAAAATCGACCACTGCATGAGGAAATACGCTGTCGCGTTTTGTGGGACTGAAGTCCCAGCCCCTTTTGACTCAATAGGGGTCAGACGTTGAATATCCACCAAAAAGATGCTACAATACACTACTAAAAAACAGGAGGGGTAGCCATGCCAAGAAAACCCAGAATAGACCTTGCGGGGTATCATCATGTCGTGAACCGAGGAGTAAACCGTTCGGATGTGTTTGTGGATGAGGATGACTATGAAGTGTTTTTGAAAATCGTCTGCAAAGCGTGCAGAGACTATCGTGTCGTTTTGCATGATTATTGCCTCATGCGCAACCATTTTCATCTCCTCGTCGAGACACGACGAGAAAACCTCTCCTCGTTTATGAAGCAGATCAACGCCAACTACGCCATCTATGCCAACAAAAAACAGAAACGCTCAGGACACTTCTGGCAGGGGCGGTATTATTCGCGGTACATCAACAGTGAGGAGTACTACTATACCCTCATACGCTACATCGAACAAAACCCGGTAGAAGCAGGCATCGTCGCTAAAGTCGAAGAGTACCCGTACACTCTGGGGTCGGTGATCGCCAATGGGCTGACACCTGTATCTTGCACACGACACTCCAAGCTCATCAAGGAGCTCGACTACACAAATGTGCAGGATATGATAGGTGTCAAACTCGACGAAGAAGATATGAAGAAGCTTGAGGAGCTCAAACATCAAAAAATTCTCACCAAAGACAACACACACGCAATCGCTTTTTCCAAAACACTGGAAGAGCATTTCAATAATGCTGACACCCTAGCCAAACGGAACAAAGCGATAGTAGCTGCGTTGGAAGACGGGTACACGCAGATTGCACTGGCTAAACATCTGAATGTCTCCCGTTCGTTGGTCTCCAAAATAGTCAAAGCAGAACAAGCATAGGTGGATATTCAACGTCTGACCCTTATGGGGCAGACAAGGCATGTGAAAGCTGTTTTGTATTATAATTACAAAATTCCATAGGAAAACTGAAATGATAGTTAGAAAAATCCTGAGTAAAATACTAAATGAGTTGGATTCGAGGGAGATTGTATTTCTTTTGGGGACACGGCAGGTGGGCAAAACGACCCTCTCCAAACTGATCGCGCGGGAGTCCCGTTTTGAGCATGTCTATTTTTTTGATTGTGAAGACAAGGCGTATCGGGAACTTTTCAACGCCGTTTCTGTTCAGAAACTGGAACAGATTTTCAAGCTCGAAGCGATCGATACCGAACAGAAAAATCTGATTGTTTTTGATGAAATCCAACTGCTTGATGACCCCTCCAATATGCTGAAGCTTATCCACGATCATTTTAAGACGCTGAAAATTATCGCCACAGGAAGCTCCTCTCTGCGAATCAAAGCGAAATTTTCCGACTCACTGGCCGGTAGAAAAAGAGTCTACAGGATTGAACCTTTGGATTTTGATGAGTTTTTGCTTTTTAAAAAAGAAGAGAAGCTCCTGCGATTGCGAACAATGTTCAGGGAGGAGGGGGACAAGCGTGCCTTGGCTACTGTTGTCCAGAGTCAAACGCCGAGATTTTTGGAGCTTTTTGAGGAGTATCTTATCTATGGTGGATACCCGGAAGTGGTCTTGATCGAGAGCCGGGAAGACAAAATAGCCAAGCTGGACTCTATCGCCTCCTCTTACATACAAAAAGACATTAAAGATTTGGCAAACATAGAGAATATTGACGGCTATAATAAATTGATTCAGTATCTTTCTATAAATATAGGAAACATGATAAACCTCTCCAGCATTTCAACCGCGATTGGTTTATCATTGCCTACGGTTAAAAAATATATCCATCTACTCCAGGAGACATTTATCATCCGTGAATTGAAGCCTTTTTTTAGAAATAAAAACAAAGAGATCAGTAAAAATGGAAAGATATTTTTTGGAGATGTTGGTGTTAGAAACTTGCAGATCAAAAATTTCAATGCCCTCTCTTTCCGTACCGATGTCGGAGAGTTGTATGAGAACTATGCCTGCAATCAGCTGGATAGCCAAGATATTCTCTCTTCACTCTATCTGTACAGAACCCAGTCCAAAACAGAGATAGACTTTATCAGAGTCAAGGAATCGGTAGCCACTTTGTATGAAGTAAAATCAAGTTCCAGTCATACAATACCCAAAGCAATCATGGAGTTTGAGAAGCGCTACCGTGATGAATTTTCAGCGATAGACAAATGTGTGATCAACAGAGATATTCTGGATGTTAAGCAGGGGGTTTTGTTTGTGCCTGCTTTTTTGTTGTAACGATCCGTCATGAACCCACACGAAGACTGCCAAATCAAAAGCAACATAGCAGTAACAACAAAAAGCGAAAAAGACGACGATAATTTTCCCTTTTTAAGCACGCCCAAGAAAAAACTATTCTACAATTGAGGTGCAATTTGACACACCTCAAAGGAATAGATAATGGATATCAATCTGGTGGCCGAAGGGCTGAAGTTTATGGTGCTTGGGATGGGCGTTGTGTTTGTCTTCCTTGCATTGTTGGTACAGATGATGAAGTGGCAGGCAGCACTTGTCTCCCGGTACTTTCCCCCCAAATCTCCCCCCGCTCCCATCTATACTCCCGCCGATGATGAACACGCCCGTGTGGCAGCGATCATCGCAGCGGTCAGTGAATTTCGCAAAGCACACCCCAAAGGATAACGCATGGCCAAAAAATACATCGATGTGATGGACACGAGTTTCCGGGACGGTTTCCAGTCGGTCTTCGGCGGTCGGGTACTGATGGAAGATTTCTATCCAGCGGTCGAAGCAGCCGTTGATGCGGGGCTGTACCACTTCGAGTTTGGGGGTGGGGCACGGTTTCAGGCGCCGCTTTTTTACTTGCAAGAGAACCCCTTTGAGATGATGGACGGCTTCCGCGAGATTGTTGGAGACAAAGCCGACCTGCAAGTGCTCGCACGTGGGATCAATACGGTAATGCTCGACACTGGCAGTCGGGAGATGATCGATCTGTTTGCCAAGCTCTTCGCCAAACACAGCGTCAACACCGTGCGCAACTTCGATGCACTTAACGATGTGCGTAACCTCGAGTACAGCGGACAGATGATCAAAAAGCACGGCATGAACCACGAGGTGGTTGTGACGATGATGGATCTTCCGCCCGGATGTAAAGGGGCGCATGATGTGGCGTTTTACGAAAAAACTCTGCGGGATATTCTCGACAGCGGTTTGCCGTTTGACCGGGTGACGTTCAAAGATGCCAGTGGGACTTCCAGCCCGCACAAAGTGTATGAGACGATTCGTATGGCACGCAGGCTGTTGGGCGAAAACATGCGCCTGCGCCTCCACACCCATGAGACAGCCGGGGTGAGCGTCGCGGCCTATCTCGCTGCCCTTGAGGGTGGGGTGACCGGTATCGACCTCGCGGCGGCTCCGGTGAGCGGTGGGACGAGTCAGCCGGACATATTGACGCTGCTGCACGCAACCAAAGGGAGCCAATTTAATCTCAGCGATCTCAAGCTTGACAAAGTGCTCAAGTACGAAGAGCGATTCAAAGAGATTATGAAGGATTACTTCATCCCACCCGAAGCGACCCAAGTCAACCCACTCATCCCTTTTGCTCCTATGCCCGGTGGAGCGTTGACGGCCAACACTCAGATGATGCGGGATGAGGGGAACCTCGAGAAGTTTGATCAAGTGATCCATGCGATGACCGAAGTGGTCGAGAGGGGTGGCTACGGCACCTCGGTGACGCCGGTGAGTCAGTTTTATTGGCAGCAGGCGTATGCCAATGTGATGTTTGGCCCATGGAAGCAGATCGCTCCGGGGTATGGCAAGATGGTGCTGGGGTACTTTGGTCGCACGCCGGTTGCCCCCGATGCTGAGATCGTCGAGCTGGCTGCCGAGAAGCTCAAGCTCGATCCCACGACCGAAAACCCACTCGACATTGCCGATAATGATTACAAAAAATCGATCGCTTACTGGAAAGCCCGCCTCGAAGAAGAGGGGCTGGAGACCACCGAAGAGAATATCTTCATCGCGTGTGCCGGAGACAAAAAAGGGATTGCCTTCCTCAAAGGGGAGTCCCCGCTCATGGTACGGAAAAACGAGGAAACACATTCAACACAATCGAACCAAACATCAGGAGAGAAAGCTATGGCAGGGAACTACAATGTCGTCGTGGATGGCAAAACCTACAGTGTACAAGTGAGTGAAGGAGAGGGTGAGATTCAGGTCACACCCCGAGCAGAAGCATCGACTGCTTCTCCATCACCGGTCGCACCTTCGGCCGCCCCATCTTCGGCAGCTCCAGCGTCTGGCGAGAAAGGAAGCTTCGAAATCCTCTCCCAAACCCCGGGCAATGTCTGGAAAGTCCTCAAGTCTCCCGGCGATGCCGTCGCAGAGGGGGAGACGATCCTGATCCTCGAGGCGATGAAGATGGAGATCGAGATCGCTTCTCCTCAGGCCGGGACGATTGCCACCGTGGATGTCACTGTCAATGATAGCGTCCAGGATGGTCAGCTCCTTGCGACCCTTGCCTGAGTACCATCATGAAACGCATACTGTTTGCCCTCGTGGCATCTTGGATCGCGCTGAGCGTCATGGTGTCGGCACAGGAGACAGCTCATGAAGCTGTCCCCTCGGCTCAAACGGCTTTGGCAGACAAAGCTTTCGAATCCAAAAGCATCCCGCAGCTGATCGGAAGCTTCTTTGAGACGACGGGACTGAATGCTATCATCAACCCCAAGCATGAGATGCATACTATTGGTGGCAAACAAGTGGACATCGCTTGGTACGAGAGTTGGGGGAGGGTGATCATGTTTGTGATTGTCTTCCTCCTCTTTTATCTTGCGATTGCCAAAGGGTTTGAGCCGTTGCTGCTGCTGCCGATCGCTTTCGGCGGTCTGCTCGCCAACATCCCCATTGCCAACATGACCGGGGAACATGGGATGCTCGGGATCATTTACAATATGGGGATCGCCAATGAGTTTTTCCCGCTGTTGATCTTCATGGGAGTGGGAGCCATGACCGATTTCGGCCCGTTGCTCTCGCATCCCAAGACGGCATTGCTCGGCGCGGCAGCTCAGTTTGGAATTTTCGGATCACTGGTCGGAGCCGCTGCCCTCTCACAGTACACCGATATGTTCAGCTACACGATGAAGCAGTGCGCCTCGATCAGCATCATCGGTGGGGCGGATGGTCCGACGTCGATTTTCATCGCTTCGGCTCTTTCGCCGGAGTTGCTCGGAGCCATCGCCGTGGCAGCATACTCCTACATGGCGCTTGTCCCGGTGATACAGCCTCCAATCATGCGGGCACTCACCACCAAAGAGGAGCGTCAGATCGTCATGACCACTACCCGAAAAGTGCACCATCTTGAGAAACTGATCTTCCCACTGGTGGTCGTGATGATGATCGCGTTGATCCTTCCCGATGCTGCACCGCTTATGGGGGCGTTTGCCTTCGGGAACTTCGCCAAAGAATCGGGCGTCGTCGATCGTCTCAGCGGTGAGATGCAGAATTCCCTCATCAACATTGTCACCATCTTCTTGGGGTTGGGCGTCGGCTCCAAACTTCAGGCAGATAAATTTCTTGTTCCCGAGACCTTGGGGATCATGGTCATCGGCTTGGTGGCCTTCGGG
>JALVWV010000082.1 GCA_027023145.1 Campylobacteraceae bacterium
GGGGGCGATGGTCTGGTCGTCGCGGAAGGATTCGATGACGTAGCGGATGAGGGTCTTGGGGATGCCGGCATTGAGGGCATACATGCTCATGTGGTCGCCGTTGTAGGTGCTCCAGCCTAGGGCGATCTCGCTGAGGTCTCCGGTGCCGATCACGAGACCGCCTTCTTTGTTGGCGATGTTCATGAGGATGGCGGTGCGGAGGCGTGCCTGGACATTTTCGTACACTATGGAGTGCTCATCGGGATCATGCTCGATCGCCTCAAACTCTTCCAGTGCCATTTTTGTAATATCAATCTCGCGCAGCGTGACCCCCAGTGCTTCGCACAATGCCACGGCATTGGATCGAGTACGTTTCGTCGTGCCAAATCCGGGCATGGTCACCGCGATGATCTCAGTCGGGTCGCGCCACATGAGGGTAAACGCCCGATGGGTGCTGAGCAGTGCCAGCGTCGAGTCGAGTCCGCCGCTGATGCCGATGATGGCTTTGGCGATGTGGGCATGGGTCATCCGGGTGATGAGGCCGTGTGCCTGGATTTGGACGATCTCGGCGGCACGTTCAGCTTGATCAGCATGAGCGGAGGGGACGAAAGGGTGAGGGTCAATAGTGCGTTCAATCTGGCCGATTTCAGGCAGTGAGCCGATCGTGACGGTGCGGGATTTCTTCCGTCGTCCGTCACCGTAGGAGCCTTCGTTGAGGCGCAGCCAGCGAAGCTTCTCCAGATCGATATCGGCGGTGATGAGATGACTCTCCTGCCGGAAACGTTCATTTTGCGCTACAGTGCTGCCGTACTCGGCAATGAGAGCGTGCCCGCCATAGACGGTATCGGTGGTGGATTCTCCCACTCCGCTGCTGGCATAGACATACGATGCGACCAATCGGGCACTTTGGGTGCGCACCAGCTCTTCGCGGTAGGCAGCCTTGCCGATGAGCTCGTTGCTGGCTGAGAGGTTGAAGATCAGGTTGGCACCGTTGCTCGCCATGTGGTTGCTCGGCGGCGTAACCGCCCAGAGATCTTCGCAGATCTCCACACCGAAGGTCATATCAGCCCCGTCAGAAAAGAGGAGATCGACCCCCCACGGTACTTCCTGTCCGAGAAGCGTGATGGTGGATCGTACGATGTCTCGCCCGCTGGTAAACTGGCGCTTTTCGTAAAACTCTTTTTTGTTGGGGAGGTAGGATTTGGGTACTAGCCCCAGAATTATGCCATTCTGGATCACGGCTGCAGCATTGTAGAGGCGGTCAGCTTCGAGAACAGCGATACCAATGATGGCGACGGTTTGGATCGTTTGGGAAGCTTCGAGGATACGCAACAGAGCTTGATCCTGAGCAGCGATGAGGGTTTGACTCATCAGCAGATCGCTGGCGGTGTAGCCGGTGAGGGTGAGTTCGGGGAAGACCATGACACCGACGTGTTTGCGGTGTGCCTCTTGGAGGAGGGCGATGATTTCGGTGGCATTGGCCTCAGGATTGGCGATGGTGGTGACATTGACGGCTGCGGCGACGCGGTAGTATCCGTGCATGGGGAATCCTCGTTTTTTGTTGAGGTATTTTAGCATAAATGGGAAGATATGTTATAATCTTTCCAAAAAGGAGCCGATCATGACCATGCCCAAAGAGATACACCCCCAATATGTCATCGATGAGCACGGAGAGAAGCTCTCGGTTATTTTGCCTATGGCTGAGTTTGAGCAAATCCTCGAAGATGTCGAGGATTTGGCAGTGGCCTTATCACGCAAAGAAGAAAATGTTACCTCACATGATGAATTTTTAAATGAGTTGAAGCGTGACGGAATCGTATAAAATCGCGTGGAAAGCCTCCGCAAAAAAAGAGCTACGCAAAATCGAGAAATCGCTCATTCCGACTCTTCTGGAATCCATTGAAAGTCTTGCGAGCAATCCATTCCCTCACGGATACAAGAAATTGGTCGGTAGCGATCATTTGTATCGTATTCGCATAGGTAGATATCGCATCATTTATGAGATAGAAGATGGTCAAATAATCATCGTCATCGTGCGTGTACGTCACCGTAAAAACGTGTATGAAAATATTTAACCCATGACCCTCACCCCCATTACCACCCTCGACCTCCCTCAGCTTCAACCCTACCGCACACTGCGTGGCAACATTTTTGATGTGGACAACAGCTTCATCGCCGATTCACCCCGGGTGGTGTTGATGCTGCTGGAGCGGGGGATCGTGCCCAAAAGCCTGCTGGCTACGGAAGCGTTTTATACGGAGAACCAAGCTGACATCGAGCAGTATGCTTCGGATGTGCCGTGCTACGTGGGAGACAAGGATGTACTCGGCCAAATCGTCGGGCGCAATGTCCACCATCATGTGATGATGCACGCCTATCGCCCTGAGAGTGTGCCGTTGGAGGCGCTGGGGGATCGGATTGTCCTCACTGAGCGGCTGAGCAACATGGAAAACGTCGGTGCCATCGCTCGCTCCGCCGCTGCACTCGGGGTCGATGCGTATGCCGTGCCGGCGCGTGGCCCTCACCCCTATGGCCGCCGAGCAGTGCGGGTCTCGACGGGGCATGTAAGCCGCTTGCAAGTGCATTTGTACGACGCAATCGTTCCGACACTTGAAGCATTGAAAAAGCGTGGATATCACATTTATGCCGCCGAAGCTACCCCTGAGGCACTTCCCCTCTCTTCGATTCGAGATGTACCGCAAAAATGGGTGCTGGTTGTCGGCAACGAAGAGGAGGGGGTTTTACCCGAAACCCTCTCAGTGTGCGATGAGGTGGTGCAGATCGAGATGGAGCCGGAGATCAAGAGTTTCAATGTCGCGGTGGCGACATCGATCGTGCTGCATTGGTTGCGGGTGGGGTGATTGGCTCCTCTTCGATTAACCAACCTCTGCTAAAATCCCACAAACTATTTCCGGAGTAACAGATGAAATATATCAAAAAAGTATCGAACTATGCCATGGTTGGTGGCTTGGGAGCAGCGTTGGTGATGGGATTGCAGGGATGCGGGAGTTCTCAGGAGCGCTCCTCAGGGCAGCCCTTTACCGAAGCGCAGAGCAAAGGGGCGTTTGTCATCATCGAAGAGGTGGCCAAAGGGCAGTACAAGATCCAGGATGAATTCCCGGCCAAGGAGACGCGTATTGTCTTGAAAACACTTGATGGTACGGAGAAAGTGCTCACCAAGGCTGAACTCGACGCACTCGTCAAAAAGGAAGCGGCCAAAATCGACAATGGCACCTCCAACCTCACGCAGCAAAATGCTTCGGTCGGTCACGGAGGGATGAGCCTCGGAGAGACGATCCTGGCCAGTGCTGCCGGTGCGATGATCGGCAGCTGGATCGGGAGCAAACTCTTCGGCAACCAAAACTACCAGAACAACCGCCGTGCCGGGTACAAAAGCCCCTCGACCTATTCGCGCAGTGTTGACAGCTTCAAAAAAGGCAGACGAGCCTCCAGCCGTAAGTCATCCGCTTCCAAGCGGGGAGGATTTTTCAGCCGATTTGGCTCATCGAGCCGTGGATCACGCAGCCGGTTTGGGGGATAAATGCGCCTGAGAAAACTCAAACCCCTGACCACGGAATACCTCGAAGAGATCGGCTTCGTCTGGCACACCGATGAAGACGAGAGTGCGTACATCGC
>JALVWV010000083.1 GCA_027023145.1 Campylobacteraceae bacterium
CATGACGGCACCCTCGAGCTGGAGATCGAACCGGTGGATGCACCGACAGTCTGGCAGGAGGGGGAGACGGGCGTGTATGCGATGATGGACTATGCACTGGAGCGTTTCTCGGATCGGTACACCCATGATCCGCGTATCCTCGCCACCGGCCCTTCATCTGAAGCGACCGATTTTGGAGCCATCGGATCGGCTCCGGTCAAAAAAGGCACACGCTCCCCCGTCGACACCTGGGCGGGGCGTGGAGGATTTGGGAGTCAACTCTACCGCGAACATGGGATTGCGGCGATCATTTATGGGGGAGAGATCACTCCGGAGAATTTCCGCGACCGCCACGCAGCGGATGCATGGTTTCAGGAGCGATACGGCATGGGGATGGCGGCCAAAGACAAAGCTTCAACCCGCAAATACAACTTCGACCCCGATACCCAGACGGGAGGCACGCTGGGATCCAACTATACCACCCTGGGCGGCTCCCTCCTCTCCTTCAACTACCGCAGCATCTACCGCAGCGAGTCGGAACGCCTCGACCTCAATCAGCGCTACATCCTCGACCACTATCTCACCCAGTTCAACGAAGAGATCCGGGACAAAAAAGCGCACAAAAACTGTGGAGAACCCTGCGCGGTCATGTGCAAAAAAATGAACGGTGTTCACAAGAAGGACTACGAACCCTACCAGGCCATGGGACCGCAGATCGGGGTCTTTGACCAACGGGCTGCCGAGCGGATCAACCATTATGCCGATGCCTGTGGCTTCGATGCCATCGCTATCGGGGGTATCCTCTCCTGGCTGATGGAATGCCTCGACGTCGGGTACATGGCTCCGGAGGATCTCGGGGTGGAGGCAATGCCGGACTTCGATCTGAGTACCTTTGATCTCCTGAAGAGCTCCGCACACAATGCGCAACTGGCCATCGACTTGATCGATGCCATCATTATGCGAAAGGGGGCACTCG
Organism: Campylobacteraceae bacterium; assembly: GCA_027023145.1. GTDB lineage: Bacteria > Campylobacterota > Campylobacteria > Campylobacterales > Sulfurovaceae > S017-3. The sequence goes on from JALVWV010000083.1 coordinate 956, forward strand.
ATCTGCGCAACGGAGCCCGTGTGCTGGCACGTCGCCTCTCCGAACGATTCAACCCAGCGATCCTCGATACCTTCGTCTATGTTGCCAACGGACGTGACGGCTGGATGGTGCCCAACCAATACTGGACCCCCGGTGTCCTCTCCCCCATGCCCATCATGGGCAAGTATTACGTCTACTACGGCCAGGATTTTATCCCACCGTATGAGCTGGGACGCCGCAACGCAGAACGCTTCATGCAGGAACTGATCCTCGATGAGATCGGGATGTGCCGCTTCCACCGTGCCTGGGCGGAGGAGATGATTCCCGAGCTCGTCGACCATGTCTACGGACAGAAGGAAGCGTATCTTTGTACCATACGCACACTGGCCACCGAGATCAATGCGCACAATGTCAGCCACCCCTGGGAATCCCAGCGCAGCATCGATTTCGTCCACACGTTTCTCAGGCGCAAACACGAAATCGAGGGGAACAACGATCCTAAACTGTTGCGTTGGTTGCACGCCTTTGAAAAAGACACACGCCAAGCCGGGAAGGCCTTTTGGAAAGAGATGCGTCGGGGATTGGAGGCGCAGTTGTTGACTAAGACAGAAGAGAAAAGTCTGAGAAGTGCTTAGGCAGTCAGTCGGATCTTGTGACGATACATATTGGCTTTGATGAGAAGGTCGGAAAACTCGATCGGCTTCCCTTTGGCATCGAAGGAGAGACGCTGAAGGGAGAGCAGCGGTGCGTTAGGTTTGATCTCCAGCAGTCGAGCCTGTTCCTTGGTCGCGGCACGGGCTTCGACCGTCTCTTCCGCCTGGGCAAAGGTGATCCCGTAGGCTTCACGGTAAAACGTGTAAAGGGATTCGATGTCGAAACGCTCCTCAATGTCTGGGACACGATCGACGGCAATGTAATTGTGCATGATTGCAAAAGGTTGACCATCCAGCAGGCGGAAGCGCTTGATACACAAGAGCGCGTCACACTGGAGCAAATCTTTGACATGGTGGGCATCGGTCAGGAGAATGTATTCGATCGACCGGGTCTCAAGACGGCGGTTTTCTTGAGTCAGGCGCTGGGTTAGCGAGCCGATGGTGTTGGCATCGTAGAGGACTTTCTGCTCCATGACATAGGTGCCTTTGCCCTGCTTTTTGACTACGACCCCTTCCCGCGCCAACTCTTCGATCGCTTTGCGGACGGTGATCCGGCTCACGCCGTACTGCTTCTCGATCTCCGCTTCAGAGGGGAGAAGATCACCCGGTTTGTACGACTCTTCGATGGTTTTGAGGAGGTATTCTTTGAGTTGATAGTAGAGAGGGATACCGTTTTTGACAAACACATTCTTTCCTGCAATTCATTCTTGTTGTCTAGTGTACTTCGTGCAGACTGAGTGGGGACTTAATCCAACCGTCAATCGGTCGAAACCGTCACAATCGGTATCGGACGGTAACAAGGATCTCCACCGGACGCCCCACGACTCGGGTAATCATCTCTTTGAGGTACGCCCGTTCTCTTTTGGTCAAAACATGATCCGCAGTGACATCGCAGCGGACTTGCGGACGATCCCCATGCAGCACATACTCGACGCGGCTCAGGGCGAGGGTCTGACCATTGTAGGTGAAATGGAGTTGAGAGAGCGTCTGACGGATATCAGATTGGGTTCGCATCTGATCAAAAGATCGATAGAGGGGGATAGCTATAAGCACCACCACCCCAGCCCAAAGGATAATCCCCCGCTTGGCGATCCGGAGGGGAGAAAATCCGAGGATCAAAAAGGTGAGTGATGCCGCAAGGACAATCCCGGCAAGGTTGGTCACAAAAAGGAGCATCGCGTTGGCAAACATCGCCCAATCCCCCCAGCCGATCCCGATCCCTGCGACCGAGAGCGGCGGCACCAACGCGACGGCGATGGCGACACCAACCAGCGATCCGGAGATGTCGGGGTTGTTTTTGGCATACGCTGCTGCCACACCGGAGGCGATGGCAACCAACAGGTCGAGAATAGTAGGGCTCAGCCTGGCAGCCATCTCACTGCCAAGCTCATGCATCGGCACCAGCCAAGCGATCGTCATGGCACTGGTCAGCACCAGCCCGACCCCAACCCCGATGGAGAGAGCCCCCCGCTTGAGCAACCCCGTATCCCGACGCAAAACCCCCATGCTCAGACCCACAATCGGCTGCATCAGGGGTGCGAGCAACATCGCTCCGATGATCACGGAGGCGGAGTTGATAAACAGCCCCAGTGTCGCCAGCACCGTCGAGAGGACCAGAAGGATCGCAAATGTCCATCCCAGCTGCGCCTCTTCGCGCAGGGTGCTGAAGAGTGTGGCATACTGTTCCTGTGACGCATGCGCAAACAGCGGCAACCCCTGTGTGAAATACTCCATCCGCTCCTCATCGCGAGGCACTCCGGTCAAGCGTATGGCATTGCGGGTACTTTTGGGTGCCTGCTGACACGCAAAAAACTCCTCCCCCACACTCACATAGAGTGCCGCAGGCTCTGTGCGCAAGGTCACTGGCGTCTGCAAACGCGCAGTGTCGTCCACGACCACCTCCAGTGTCTCTGAGGAATCAATCGTAACGCGTGTGCTCTTGAGATACCCCCAGCTTCGCGGAAAAGAGGTGGTCTGTCGCCAGCGCCGCCAGGCCAGTCGGATCGGATAGGCAACAAAAAATTCAAACAACGACGTCGGCGCCAAGGCAATCACCGCCAGTTGTCCGTCGGTGGCACTGAGTTCCTGACGCAGGGCATGACCGATCCAACTGTGGTTGTTGTAGCCCAGTCCGATGAGACCGACGGCTGAGAGGGCGATCGTCTCCTCTTTGTCTGTGGTGAGGGTGAAGCGGTGGTGCCGGAGCTTTTGGGCGCCGTCTCGGGTGCGCAATCGCCGAATCAGGCGACTCCACCACCCTTTTTCCTCTTCAAACTCATACGTCTCAAGCAGTGTATTTTCTCCGATTCTGACGTCTCCAAGTACCGGTGTTTCGTTGCACAACAGCAGATCAATAGGATCTGTAGCTGGCTGAGTAACGACCGGGAACAAATCGGATGGATTTCCGGGAAGAGAGAGGGCACGTCTCAGGTGAGCTTGACCGGGCAGAGGGACGATTCCAATCGTAAAATGCATACGCCAGGCGTATGCCACCACGCGCTGCAAGGTCTCCTCAGCGCCGCTTACGAGCAGATGTGTACCCCCTTCCGGTGCCAGCACACCGACCAATTCCCCTTCGGGCAGGAGCATGATCTCGATCTCTGGATGGCGCGCCTCCTCGATCCACGATCGGGCGAAATCAACCGTATCTGTGTCGGTCAGATAGAGAAACTTCATCTTACAGATCTTGCTCAATCACCTCGGCGAAACGGTTGTAGTACCGTCTACTCAACTCCTCGAGGGGGAGGGATACATCGTTGAGCTGCACAATCTCTCCGCCAATTGCACCGATTTTTTCCACACGCAACCCCAGCTCAAGTGCTTTGCGGGCGAGAGTCTCGAGGTTTTCGGGTCTGACTTCGACCAACGCGCGGCTTGGAGTCTCATCAAAGATCCAACGGGGATCCTCCAATGGGACATCAGCCACGATCCCTTTGCCCCCGACGGCAGCCATTTTGGCCAAGGCGATGGCGATCCCGCCGACGTTGACATCTTTGGCAGCTTCGAGGAGTCCGGCTTCGTTGGCTTCGATCACGAGTTGCCAGAGACGAAGCTCCTGTGAGTATTCAACATCCTCAAGCGTCCCGACCGTCTCGCCGAAGAGCTCTTTGATGTAGAGGGATCCTCCAAAATTGCCCCGGGTCTCTCCGACAAGAAGTACGGCGTTCCCCTCCTCTTGAAAGGCACTGGGAAGCACCTTGTTTGCATCGGGGTTAACCCCGACCGTGGCGATAGTAGGAGTTGGATAGACACTCTCGCCGTTGGTTTCATTGTACAGTGAGACGTTGCCACTAACGACAGGAGTTTCAAGCTCCTTGCACGCCTCTTTGATCCCTTCACACGCCTGAGCAAACTGCCACATCACCTCGGGGTTTTCGGGGTTGCCGAAGTTGAGGCAGTCGGTGATCGCCAGTGGGCGGGCTCCACTCATGGCGACGTTGCGCCCGGCCTCCATGACGGCCAGCGCCGCCCCTTTTTGAGGATCGATATAGCAGTAGCGGGGGTTGCAGTCTGAACTCATCGCCAGTGCGGCGCCAGTCTCCTTGACGCGTATGACACTCGCATCAAGCGAGCCGGGGTGCTTGGCGGTGTTGGTCTGTACCATCGAGTCGTATTGGTTGTACACCCAGGCTTTATCCACCACTTCAAGTGAGGCAAGGAGACGCTCGAAGGCGGTCTGATTCTCCACTGTTGGAAAATCATCTATGGTAAGTGTTCCTATCTTGTCCAAATACTCCGGACGCTTCGTAGGGCGGTCGAGCATGGGTGCCTCTTCGCTCACAGGAGCGATCGGCATATCGGCGACTTTCTCCCCGTGCCAGTAGAGTTCCATGTTGCCCGTGTCGGTCACTTCGCCGATGGTGGCAACATCAAGATCCCACTTGTTGAAAATCTCAATCACTTCGTCTTCGTGCCCCTTTTTGACACACACCAGCATCCGCTCCTGTGACTCGGAGAGCATGAAGTCGTACGGCGTCATCCCCTCTTCGCGGGCGGGGACTTTGTCCAGATGCATCACCATCCCTGCCCCGCTCTTGCCCGCCATCTCAAAGGCTGAGCTCGTCAAACCGGCCGCTCCCATATCCTGGATGCCAACAACGATATCCTTCTTGGTCTGGAACATCTCCAGGCACGCCTCAAGCAACAGTTTCTCGGTAAAGGGATCACCCACCTGCACCGTGGGACGCAGGCTCTTGGACTCTTCGGTGAAGCTGTCGGAACTCATCACCGCACCGCCCAAGCCGTCCCGGCCGGTCTTGGAGCCGACGTACATTACCGAGTTGCCGATCCCCTCCGCGATCCCGAGGAAAATTTCATCGCTTTTGACCAGTCCGAGAGCAAAAGCGTTGACAAGAATATTGCCGTTGTAACTGCCGTCAAAGCTCATCTCGCCGCCGATAGTAGGAACCCCCATGCAGTTGCCGTAGCTCCCGATCCCCTCTACGACGCCCCGGACGAGGTGACGCTGATACTTGTTGGTTTCCGAATCCCCGTTGACATCCCCGAAGCGCAGGGCATTGAGGTTGGCTACCGGACGGGCACCCATGGTGAAGACATCCCGCAGGATCCCCCCCACTCCCGTCGCAGCCCCTTGAAAGGGTTCAATGTAGCTTGGGTGGTTATGGCTCTCCATCTTGAATACCGCTGCCATGCCGCCGCCAATGTCGATCACGCCAGCATTTTCACCCGGTCCTTGGATCACCCAGGGGGCTTCGGTAGGAAATCCATTGAGGTAAATTTTGGATGATTTGTACGAACAATGCTCCGACCACATGGCCGAGAAAACACCCAGCTCCACCATCGTGGGCTCCCTTTTGAGGATCTCCTTGATGTGGGCATAGTCGAGCTTGCTGAGTTTGTGGGCAGTGAGGGCTTCGTCGATGTTGGCGATGGTGTTGAAGGGCATAATAAGGGATTCCTTGAGAAAAAAGTAAAGCTATTTTACACAAGGGGCGCTAAAAAGTAGCTATGTGTATATTTTGTTAGAATATTGTCATAAATATTTGACTTTTTTATGACAATGTTTTGCTACCATCTCATAATCTTTTCAAGAAGAGGGATTTACAGATGAGACACTCCAAGATCACCGTTTCTTTGGTCGTAGCATTTTTTGCAACACTCCACCTGCACGCAGCCACCATGACCCACAAGGTCGATGCCATCCTTGCACTCGGTGCCGAGATCTCCTATGTCCGTGCCATGCTTGAAAATTACATAACCACCGGGGCAAAAATCGTTTTTAAAAACCCGAGGAAACGGCTCAAGGAAGAGATCGAGGCGCACGATGCACTCTTAAAAACACTGAAAAACTCTTTCAAGGATCCGCAGGTGCAGCAACGGGTCACGGAGGGGATTGCCGCTTGGTCTCCGGTCAAGAAGGCACTCCAGACGGTCGAGGGCACTGTCGACCGAGCCCAAATGCGCGCCCAGGCACAGTTCGTCCACGACAACATCCGTGCTGTAATCAAAAACCTTGAAGCTCTGAAAAATATCTTCCTTGCCCAAACCAAAATCGCCCACCAAAAAGAACTCAATGCCTCCATCGAGATCGCCGCGTCAGCGCGTCGTCTCTCCGCCCACTATATGATGGCGATGTGGAAGCTGCCCGATCCGACGATTCAAAAGCACTGGGATCAAGGGGTCAAGATCTGGGCTGATGCCATCGCTCTATTGAAGCGATCTGATTTCTACAAAGATTCAGCATTCAAGGCTTCGCTTAATGATTCCGAAACAATCCTCAAACACATGAGCATCTATATGTCAATCGCCCAATCGGGAACCTTCACGCCAGCTATTGTCCACAAAGCGTGTGAACGAGCCTTTGAGGATGGGCAGGCTCTTGCAAAAAAGATTCCGGGGAAATAGCTGGGCAATAACCACACCTTACTTTTAACCCCCCACACGCTATAATCGCGGGATATTTTCGCCGCGCGTTTGCGCGACCCAAGGATTTCCCGTGAGCGAACCCACCAAAAAAACCTACGAACCCCATGCCATTGAGCGTGAGTATTACCGAATCTGGGAAGATCGTGGCTACTTCGAAACTGAGGGCAACACCGCCATCCAGCAGGAGGGCAAAACCTTCTGCATCTCCATGCCCCCGCCCAACGTCACCGGCCACCTGCACATCGGGCATGGACTGACGTTTACCATTCAGGATATCATCGTCCGTTACAAACGGATGGATGGATACAAAACCCTCTGGCAGCCAGGCACCGACCATGCCGGGATCGCCACCCAGAACGTCGTCGAGAAACAATTGCTTGCCGAGGGAAAAACCAAAGAGGAGATCGGGCGGGAAGCGTTCCTCGAGCTGGCCTGGAAGCAAAAGGAAAACTCCGGCAACGCCATCACCACCCAGCTGCGCCGTCTCGGAGTCTCTCCGGCATGGAGTCGGGAGCGGTTTACGATGGATGAGGGGCTGGCCAATGCGGTCAAAAAAGCCTTTAAGACCATGTACGATGAGGGGTACATCGTCCAGGATAACTACATGATCAACTGGTGCACCCACGACGGAGCCCTCAGTGACATCGAGGTCGAGCACGAAGACCACATGGGCAAGCTCTACCACATCCGCTACCCTCTGACAGACGGCAGCGGCGAAGTCGTCGTCGCCACCACCCGCCCCGAGACGTTCTTTGGCGATACCGCTGTGATGGTACACCCCGAGGATGAGCGCCACAAGCATCTCATCGGCAAGCGTGTGCGTCTGCCTCTGATCGATCGGGAAGTGGAGATCATCGCCGATGAGCACGTCGATAGGGAGTTTGGTACCGGATTTGTCAAAGTTACCCCGGCGCACGACCCTAACGACTATGAAGTGGGCAAGCGGCACGATCTGGCATTTATCACCGTCTTTGATGAGGACGGTATCCTCAACGACTACTGTGGGGAATTTGCCGGGCAGGAGCGTCTCGAAGCGCGTGAGCCGTTGGTAGCTAAACTCGACGAGCTGGGCTTCATCGAGAAGATCGAAGATCACGCCCACCAGGTCGGTCACTGCTACCGGTGCAAAAACATCGTCGAGCCCTACATCTCCAAGCAATGGTTTGTCAAAAAAGAGTTTGCTCAGGGTGCGATCGACCGGGTCAACGCCGGTGAAGCGACGTTCTTCCCCAAACACTGGATCAACAGCTACAACGCCTGGATGGGTGAACTGCGCGACTGGTGCATCTCCCGGCAGCTGTGGTGGGGGCACCAGATCCCGGTGATGCATTGTGACGCGTGTGGGGGGCAGTTTGCCTTCGAGGGGGAGACCCCGACGGTGTGTGAGCACTGCGGCAGCGACCGGATCCATCAGGATCCCGATGTGCTCGATACATGGTTCAGCTCCGGGCTGTGGCCGTTTTCGACGCTGGGCTGGGGCAACGGCGAGGCGCTCAAGGGGGAGAAATGGAACGAGAGCGACCTAGCCGACTTCTATCCCAACAGCCTCATGGTCACCGGTTTTGACATCCTCTTCTTCTGGGTGGCACGGATGCTGATGATGGGGGAGAAGCTCACCGGAGAGCTCCCCTTCCCCGACATTTACCTCCACGCCCTTGTCAAAGATGAACACGGCCAGAAAATGTCCAAATCCAAAGGCAACGTCATCGACCCACTCGTGATGATCGACAAGTACTCTACCGATGCGCTGCGCTTCACACTGGCGATCCTCGCCGTACAGGGGCGCGACATCAAACTGAGTGAAGAGAAGCTTGAACAGGGGCGCAACTTCACCAACAAACTCTTCAACGCCGCCAACTATCTCCAGATGAATCAGGACACCTTCGCCGATCTCGATCCCGAGACGGTCACCACCCCGCTGGGGCGCTACATCCTCAGCCGCTTCTACGTCGCGGTTGACGAGACCCGTACCGCGATCGATCAGTACCGCTTCAACGACGCAGCGACGACCCTCTACCGCTTCCTTTGGGGGGAATTCTGCGACTGGGGGATCGAGCTGAGCAAGGCCAGCCGCGAGAGTGTCGGGGAGCTGGGGAGCATCTTCAAAGAATCGATGAAACTCCTCCACCCCCTCATGCCTTTCATCACCGAGTACCTCTATCAGCGCCTGAGCGGCACTGATCTGAGTGAAGCTGAGTCGATCATGATCCAGCCCTACCCCAAAGCCCATGAGCCCGATGCACAGATCATGAACGACTTTGCCCTCGCGATCGAAGCGATCGTCTCGGTACGCCGCTGCAAAACCCTCGTCGACCAAGCCAATCGGCACATCGACCAGGCGTATGTCAAACTTGGGCGCCCCGCCGATGAGGCGATGCTCGGCGCCTTCATCGAGAAGCTGGGCAAAGTGGGCACCATCACCTTCGTCGAGAGCAAGCCTGAGAATGCCGTAGCCGATGTGAGCGACCACGTCGAAACCTTCATCTCCACGGCCGACATCGACATGAGCGGCATCATCGACAAGCTCGAAAAACAGCTCGCCAAACTCGACAAAGAGATCGCCAAACTCTCCGGCATGCTGGGCAACGAAAAATTCGTTGCCAACGCCCCCGAAGCGGTCATCGCCCAGAATCGGGCGGCACTGGAAGAGGCCGAAGCGAAACGGGAGAAAGTGGCGCAGGAACTCAGCGAAATATAGCAAAAAGTTGTATAGAATTGTATGTTCCATTATTTTCATTTCAAAAGGAGTAACTATGGGTCGTTTTTTAAAGGGTGCGCTTTTGGCGCTTGTGGTAAGTTCGATCTCCCTTATGGCGGGAAGTTCCAATGATAACAGCAAGAAGATGCATCATGTTGTCATTCACATTGATCGCAAGGATACCTGGTCACAAACACTTACGGTCAAAAATGTCGAGAATGTGATCAAGGCTCTCGGAAAAGAGAATACAATCATCGAAGTGGTTGCCTACGGTCCAGGTATTAAACTGATGGAAAAAGGAACCCCCAATGCCGATACTGTTCGTGCGATGGCACACGAGAAAAATATCCGCTTCAGTGTCTGCGAAAATACCATCAAGGCAGTTGCTGCCAAGACAGGGAAAACCCCAAAATTTATTGATGGGGTCACAATCGTCCCTTCGGGTATTGCACGTATCACCGAACTCGAAGAGCAAGGGTACACTTACATCAAACCATAAATCCTCACCCCCTTCTCGTTCCATATCTCCCGATATGGAACATATACCACCCTCCTATGCTCCCCGAGGGCACTTCCTCCCTATGGTTGGGGCGAAAAGGGTCGGGGACTTCAGTCCTGCAGAAACAAGAAGGCAGGACTTCAGTCCTGCCTGACGGGACTAAAGTCCCTGCTCCTGAGATACGCTGTCACGTTTTGTTGGACTGAAGTCCAAGCCCCTGATCTTCTTAAGACAACTTTTATCCTGATGTGATATAGTGTCACTTCAATTCTCTCGGGGTGCTGACTTTAAATGTTAGCTGAGAAGGTATCATAACCTACCCGTCGAACTTGAACCGGATAACACCGGCGTAAGGAAGAGATATACTGCGTTTGTCCCCTGATAGACCCTTTATTCTCTTCTTACAATCATTTTTAATAGTATTTGACCGACAATCGTTTATTCAGCGATGGAGGCAGGGCTTCAACCCTGCACTGCGGAACTGAAGTCCCGCCTCCTGATGGGTTGACGTATGCCGAGTTAATATCATAAAGGACACCCATGAAAAAGACACTCACCCTCATTGCCGCCGCACTGTTGGCATCCATGACGCTGCACGCAGCCGACAAACCGACGCTGACGGTCTACACCTACGACTCGTTTGCCGCCGACTGGGGGCCGGCTCCCAAAGTCAAGGCGGCTTTTGAAAAAGCAAACAACTGTACTCTGCGCTTCGTCCCCTCCTCCAGTGCCATCGGCTCCCTGCGGAAAATCCAGCTCGAAGGAGACAAAACGCAAGCCGATGTTCTCCTCGGACTCGATACCTCCACAGCCGATATGGCCAAGGCGACCGGGCTGTTTGCCAAACACCATACCGACACCTCCAAGCTCACGCTGCCCGCACCATACAAGGACGATACCTTCGTCCCGTATGATTACAGCTATTTCGCCTTTGTCTATGACAGCAACAAGACCCACAAAGTCCCCACTTCTCTCGAAGAGCTTGCCTCGATGCCTGAATCGTTCAAGATCGTGATCGAAGATCCCCGCTCCTCGACCCCCGGTCTGGGGCTTCTGCTCTGGGTCAAGGCTCAGTACGGTGACAAGGCCGCCGACTACTGGAAGCGTCTGGCTCCCCATATCCTTACTATCACCAAAGGGTGGTCGGAGGCGTACAATCTCTTCCTCAAAGGGGAAGCGGATATGGCGCTCTCCTATACCACCTCTCCAGCCTATCATATTATCGCCGAAAAGAAACTCCAATACAAAACCGCCAACTTCGCCAAAGGGCACTACGGACAGATTGAGCTGGCTGCCGCACTCAAATCCTCCAAGCACCCCAAGCTGGCGCAGAAGTTTCTTGATTTTATCACCTCGGAGACCTTTGCCGATATCATCCCGACGACCAACTGGACGTATCCGGTACGCCAGACAGCCAAAGGGCTTCCCGAGGGTTTTAAAAGCCTGTATGTACCCAAAATGATCCTCATGGACGGCGCAACGGTTCAAAAGAATCGCAAAGCGTGGATCGATGAGTGGCTTGGGGCAATTGCTAAATAGAACCATGAACAGAAATGTCTTGTTCCATATCTCCCGATATGGAACACCTGCCGCTCCCAACGATATGCATGCATTTGGTCGGCTGAAGCCAACCCTACGGTATTCTTTGGCTGCGATACCTTTCCGCGTAGGGTGCGCAATATGCTGAAACTACTCTGGCGATTTCGCACCACCCTCTGGCCGGGTCTGATCGTCGCCATTTTGTTGCTGGGATTTGCCGGAGTGCTCTTCGGGACACTCTATTATGAAGCCGGAGGGATTGCCCCCTTTCCGGTAAGTGATCGGATTCTCTCTCTTCTGAAATTCACCCTTTTTCAAGCGATCCTCTCTACCCTCCTCTCGCTGCTGCTTGGTCTCCTCCTTGCCTGGAGCCTCGCCCATCAGCCCCGCTTCTGCTGTCGAGGGATGGTGGTAGCACTTTTTGGCTCTTCGCTGGTACTCCCCTCGCTCATCGTTGCCTTCGGGATCATCACGGTGTTGGGCAACCACGGCTGGCTCAATCAACTCGCTGATCTCCTCACTGGCCATACGTTCGGCAGCTATGTCTATGGGCTCAGTGGCATTCTCATCGCCCATGTCTACCTCAATGCATCGTTTGCCTCTCTGGGACTGCTGCGCGCCTTCGAGTCGATCCCGATAGAGAAATACCGCCTCAGTACCAGCCTCGGTCTCTCATCCTGGCAGCGCTTTCGGACGCTGGAGTGGGTCGCGATACGCAGTACCCTCCCCCGGATTGGCATTACGATCTTTTTGCTCTGCTTTAGCTCGTTTGCGATCGTTTTGCTACTGGGCGGATCTCCGGTCTACAATACCCTCGAAGTAGCACTTTACGAAGCGGTACGGATCGATTTTGACCTCCCAGCAGCTCTCCAGATCGCCACGATCCAACTGATGATCTCCATCGCACTGCTCCTTATCGCTTCGGGAATGCCCCAAGGCTTGAATAACCTCAAACAACCCAGTCGCTTCATCCCTTGGCCCGAAAAACGCCAAGTGGCTCTCTTTCAGCGATCAGTCATCCTGCTCTTAAGCGCGATCTACCTCCTTCCCCTGATCGCCGTGGTGCTCGACGGGCTTCATGCCGACATTCCGCACCTCTTCTCTCGACCCCTGTTTCTCCGTTCGCTGGGGATGAGTCTGGGGATTGCTTCAGTCTCAACCGTATTGACGGTAATCCTTGCCCTCATGCTGGCCGATGCCCGGCGCCACTTCGGGCTGCCGCTACGGATTGCTGAGCGGGGAACAATCGGACGTCTCTTCGGGCTTCTGATCGCTTTTTCGGGCAACCTCTACCTTGCTATCCCTTCGCTCATCTTAGGTCTGGGCTTTTTTCTCATCGCTCGCGACATGGGTGGAAGCATGACCAGCTGGGGGATCACCGCCATTCTCACCGCCAATCTCCTCATGTCGCTTCCCTTTGCTCTGGCGATCATGATCCCCGCGATGGCAAAAACCGCTCGACGCTACGATAAGCTTGTCTTCTCGCTGGGGCTGAGCCCTCTTCAACGCTGGCGCTATGCCGATTGGCCATATCTGCGTCGATCGATCAGCTACATCGCTGCCCTTTCTTTTTCCCTCTCACTGGGTGACTTGGGGGTCATTGCCCTCTTTGGAAACCAAGAGATCACGACCTTACCGTGGTACCTCTATCAACTCATGGGCTCCTATCGCACCACCGATGCGGCCGGAGTGGCACTGGTACTGCTCGTGCTGGTCTTTGGCGTGTTTTTTGCGGTACAATACGGAGATCCTGCAACTGGAGAATCGCATGCTGCGCGTTGATAATGTCATCTACACCTACCACCACGATAGCCGCTCAGAGACGTACCGCTACGATTTGAATGTCTCAGCGGGTGAAGTGGTCGGAATCCTTGGGGCCAGCGGCAGTGGCAAGTCGACTTTATTGGATCTGCTTTCGGGCTTTCTTGTGCCCGATGAAGGGGCTATTCTTTTCAATGATACTCTCTTAAACACCCTTCCTCCAGAGCGGCGCCCCATCTCGATCCTTTTTCAATCCCACAATCTCTTCGAACACTTGAGCGCCATCCAGAATGTCCTCCTCGGACTGCACGGTAATGCGCACGGTACACCCGAAGAGACATCACAGGCAAAAGATATCCTTGCCTCCATGCATCTTGAAGCGTACATCAATACTCTCGTCTCACACCTTTCCGGCGGTCAGCAGCAGCGGGTAGCCCTGGCGCGCGTCCTCTTGCGCGACCGCCCCATCCTCCTCCTCGACGAACCCTTCACCGGTCTCGATCCCACCACACGTGCCGAGATGCTCCATCTCGTCCGAGAGCTCACCACCCAACACTGGCTCCATACTGTCATGGTGACCCATGAGCAGGCCGACTGCGATGCGATCGCCAATCAAGTCTATCGGATGTCAGAGAGAGGACTGTGTAAATTGGAAATTAGAAATTAGAAATATTATGGGGCATATATTGGTATCAATCGCTCGATGATAGCTTGAACCTCTTTGGATTTTTTCATGACGATTATGGGCGTACGTACTTTGGAGTCCCACATGATTTGAAAATAGAGTGAAACGCCTTGCAATTTTTTCAAGAGCTTCCGTGCTGCTGCTGTCGTTTGGGGTGCTGTTTGGAG
>JALVWV010000084.1:0-1044 GCA_027023145.1 Campylobacteraceae bacterium
GGTCAGGGGTCGGTACGGCACTGATCACGATCGTGGGGATTTATCTCTTCAAAGAACCCGTCAGCCTCGCCAAGATCGGCAGCATCGCTCTGATCATCGTCGGGGTGGTGGGGTTGCACTTGACCTCACAGGCATAATCAACAGTTTTTGTTACGTCGGTCGTAGTCACTGTGATCGCAAACGCAGACCAGTCGCGCCTCATCCCCTGTGAGATTCATCAAGATGCGATACTGAGTATTTGGGATACGGATTGAGTAGCGCTCTTTGTCCTTTTTGCATGTCATGGGTTTGAAATGCAGCGAAGGGTGTTTAGGATTATCGATCCACAGTGTCAGTACTGCATCAATCGTATTGTCAGTAAGGCTGTGCTTTTTGATAAGCCGCTTGCGCGTGCGAAGATACTGGGACGTTTCGATCAGCTTCATGCATTACGCCGACAGTTTTTGTTCATCCATCAGACGGATCTCAAGCTGCCCCATTCTGTCCATATAATGCAACAAAGCCGTATGCAAAGCATCCATTTGTTCATAGAGATCTTGAAAAAGGGGCTCTTTTTTCTTGATGCTTTCGAGTTTCTTTTTGAAAAGCTTCACATCATCGACTGCATCGAGAATTGTGTCATAAAATTCATCAAGATCATCGACCGGCAAAACGTGCATATCATCGATTTCTAGAGCGAGACGCTGTAACTCGATCTCCTCCTCATGGTATTTTTTGAGCAATACACCCATTAACTTTTCGAACAATCTCCTTGGAGCCGTCTCCAGTGTTTCAACTGCGACATCAAACAAGTCAACATAATCCACAAAATTATTTTCCATTCGTACCGTCATAGACTCTCCTTTGATGCAATATTATACCGAAATTCCTCATTCCTCATTCCTCATTCCTAATTCCTACTTCTCCCCCACCTTCTTCGTCAAAATCTTATACATCACAAACCCGAAAAACGCCGTGATCCCGATGGAGAAATAAACCGGGATCGATTTGGTGATGACGTAGGTGACGATGAGGATCGCGAGAATGGTGGGCACTTCGTTGTCG
>JALVWV010000084.1:1054-3608 GCA_027023145.1 Campylobacteraceae bacterium
CGATCAGGAGCACCAGCACCGCCAGTTTGGCCAGCATCCACCCCTGGCTCAGAAGAGCGGGATTGAGGTACAGCAGGGTCGCACCACTGAGGATCGTCGCCC
Source organism: Campylobacteraceae bacterium (assembly GCA_027023145.1). Lineage (GTDB taxonomy): Bacteria > Campylobacterota > Campylobacteria > Campylobacterales > Sulfurovaceae > S017-3. The sequence goes on from JALVWV010000084.1 coordinate 1,157, forward strand.
ACATCGCCGGGAAACCGATGGCGACATAAATCATCCGCTCCTGTATCTTGACCACGTCAGTAAAGTCTTTTTTATCCCGATTCTCTTGATGATAGACGAAGAGTCGGGGCATGTAAAAAAGGACAGCCATCCATGAGAGGACGGAGAGGACATGGAAGGTCAGAATGGGGAGGTAGTATTGCATGTCAAACCTTTGCAATTTTGTTTCGTATGATAACCTATCTGCCCCTGTTTTTTGATGAAGATATACGTCACAATCCGTACATTTCCTGTTAACTGCCGTGCACTTTTTGTTTAGTAGCGATTAAAGTGAGGTGAAGCTTTCACTTTCAAATACATCGCAAGCGATGTTTTGTGGGACTAAAGTCCCAACCCCTTTTTTCACCATCAACCATCAACCAATTTTCTAAAGTGCCCACAAAGTGCCCTATTTTTTCCCGTTGCTTCAAACACCTCTAAGGGCGGTTAGATTACAATGGACAGAAACGAGGTGGTGCATGATACGAACGTTTCTCCTGATCGCAGTATGGGTCTCAGCTCTCTCGGCCGACATCCTCACAACCTCACAGCTCGGCTGGATGCAAAACCTCAACGATGCCAAAGAGAAAGCACTCAAAGAGCACAAGCCCATTATCCTCTTCCTCCACTCCCGCCGTTGTTTTTACTGCCCGAAAATGATCGAAGAGGTGTTTCCCGACCCCAAGGTCTCTGCCTTCCTCAAGGCAAACTTTGTCCGACTGGATCTCGATGTCGCCACCGGCAGTGACAGCATCGAGGAGGACGATTCGGGGCAGGCACCCGAGCGGTTTCTGGTGAGCATGACCCCGGCGTTTGTCTACATGGGTCCCAAAGAGGAGAAACTCTACCGCAAAGGGAAAAAACACATGATCATCTACGGATATTGGAAGCCCTCGGAGTTTATTCGCTGGGGGCGCGAAGCCCTCAAGCGTTTCGATAAGCTTTACGGCAAACAGTACCCTCCTCTACCCGATACAAGGAGCCCCCATGCGAAGTAACTATCTGCTGATCCCCTTGTTGTTGTTTGCTCCCCTGCTTTGGAGCAAATCCCATGCTCCCCATGTCACGCAGGAAAAGATCGGACAGCAGTACTATCTCAAAGCCTGTAGTCACTGCCACGGATCCGGTAAGCTTGGCGGCAATATGGCCACCATCCTTGAGTGGAAAGGACTGCTGGCCCACCATGCCAAAGAGCTCGTCGAGCTCCACGAAGATGAAAACGGCACACAGGAGATCATCACCTACCTCAAAAGCGATCGTTTCACCAAAGAGCACGATCATCTGCTCAAATTTTTACAGGAGTTCGCGAATGATTCGGAGAGCATTCCGACCTGCTATTAGCCTCCTGATCCTGCTGGGACTCACCACCCACTCCGGAAGTGGGGACTTCAGTTCCACCCAACTCTCAAAAAATATGGTACCCCCGGGTGGGGCTGAAGCCCCAACCCCGTCTCTTCACCATCCACCATCAACCATCAACCATCAACCAATACACCAAACATGCCACGACAGCTACTCCGCTGCGTCGTTCGAAGCAGCCAACGATGACTTGCAGGAGTTCATTGATGAATACTTTTATGATGCCAAAATCCCATTTCTCCCAGGCGAAAAGCAACTGAGAAATCTTGGATTGGTTCCAAAAGGAAAAGGGATCTATCAAAAGCCCCATGCACTCAAAACAGCCGGTGGACACCGCCGCTACCCCGTCACTCCCGGTCTTTGGAAAGCGGTCGATCTCGGTGGCGATGTGTGGGAGTACCATCTACTCATCCGCGAACCGCAACGTTTGGCGGAAACGGAGGCGTTCAACACCGACAACGATCTCCTCGGAGAACCCTTCGCCGACTATGACAACCAAGCGTACATCATGCTCCTCCAGCCAGAAGATGTACGTCGCCGCTTCGAGGGGCACTTTTTTACGATCAATGTCCATATCTACGGCCTAAGGGACGATGCCACCACTCTCCCCTTTACTGTCAGCGATATCATCCTCACCGACTACACCGCCTGGGTCGAGCAGAATCGCCGATGCCAGGCACAGGGGCAACAGCCATGAAGATCCTCCTCCTCGAAGATGACACCCTCATCGGCGAACAGATCCGGGACTATTTTGAACTCTTTGACCATAAGGTCACGTGGTACGACAACGGTCTGACCCTGGTCGAAAACGCCAACCCGGCCGCTTACGATGTAATGCTGCTCGACATCAACACCCCCGGACTCAGCGGTCTGGAAGTGCTGCGTGAGCTGCGCGCCTACAGCATCACAACCCCGGCGATCTTCATCACCGCCATGAGCGATCTGGAGTACCTCAAAGAGGCGTATGCCCTGGGGTGCAATGACTACGTCCGCAAACCCTTTGACATCGAAGAACTCGAGATTCGGATCGAGCACCTCATCAAAAAGGACACCGACCACCTTATTGCCATCACTG
>JALVWV010000085.1 GCA_027023145.1 Campylobacteraceae bacterium
CCGCCATCGTCAGTGGTGAGGGTGAAGCGGCCTTTGTCCGAAATGTCCTGCCTCTTGATCTGTTTGTCGTCGCCGATGAAGCGTATCAGCAGATCGAAATCGCCGGGATGTATGCCAAACTCCATTACCAATACACCCTCTCGCCTGAAGATTTCATCGAGAGTGCCATCGCCAAATCCTCCCGTCATCTCCTCGAAGGGCCTGCTGATGCCGATACCCTCTATGCCGCTCTTGAAGCGGGTAAAAAGAAACGCAACGTCGGCGACGCGTTCAAACACATCGTCTCGGACAATTGGAAAGTGGACATGGTCATCACCTTCAATCTCCGCAGTCTCAAAAACTACTTTGACCTGCGCACCTCCGGGGCAGCATGGTTTCAGATCCGTTGGCTGGCCGAGGCAATGCAGGCGGCAACCCCTGAAAAGTATCTCCGTCTGATTGACAAACGGTATAAACCGGTTTGATTCACGATAGGTTCACCTTTCTGTGGTACTCTCCCATAAAAATCGGGAGAACCGCGTGAAAAACATTGTCATCTTTTTTCTTCTCATGGCAGGGATACTCACGGCATCACCTTATGATGCTGCCATCGCACAAACCAAAAGTCCTTTTGCCAAAACACTCAAGACCCTCTATGCCAAAAACGGTAATCACCCCTTCTGGTCGGGTGTAGCTAAATCCAAGCAACTCGACACCCTCCTCGACCTGCTCGACGACCCCTACTTCAACTACAAAAACAAACCGTTCAACCGCACAGAAATCAATCGCTTGCTCGCTCAGATGGGCAGCGACATCCAACCTTCAGGAGTCAAAGAGCGACTGGACGTCGCCTTGACCGATGCCTTTCTGCGTCTGCTCCATTTTGTCCGGGTCGGGGATGTCAACTGGGGATTGGTCAAGCGCAAAATGGCGCGTCTCAAAGCGACTCAGGATGTCCGAGCCACCTGGGAGATCCACCCTCGAGGGATGCCTGCTGTCCAAAACATTTACACCGCCCTCTCCGGTGGGAAAATTTACCCGTTCCTCTCACTACAAGTCCCCCTGCCCCACCGCTATCAGCAACTCATTACCCTCCTCGGAAAATACCGCGCCATGCCCAACTGGAAAAAGATCCCTTACGGTAAGCTTCTTAAACCCCACAGCATGGATGATCGAATCCGCACCATCAAAAAGCGGCTTCATTTCTTCGGCGATTTTCCCGGCAACGACACCGGTACCGGCTGGAGCAGCAGTCTCACCCGAGCCGTCCGTAGCTTCAAAACACGTTTCAACCTCCCCAAAGGGGATTACATCGACAACAAGGTGATCCTCTACCTCAATAAACCCAAAAGCTTTTACCTTCGGAAAATTCTCACCAACCTCGATATCCTCAAACTCTACCCGCGCCATTTCGAATCGGAGTACGTCGAGGTGAATGTCCCCGATTATCGATTGCGTTATATCCAAAACGGCAAAACCCTCTTTTCCAGTCCTATTGTCGTCGGGCGGATTGATCGCCCTACTCCAATCTTCAGTGATCGGATCGAATACATGGTGCTCAACCCCACCTGGACGATCACCGACAACCTCGTCCGCCGGGATCTCATCCCCGTCCTACGTACCAATCCCGGATACCTCAAAGCCCACAACATCCATGTCTTTCAGGGCGGTAAAGAAGTACCGCTCAATTTCGCCAAACTCGCCCGAGCCGAACACGGCGGTGCGATCCCCTACCGATTCGTCCAATTTCCCAGTGACAAAAACGCCCTCGGGCGCGTCAAATTTATGTTCCCCAATAAATACTCCGTCTACCTGCACGATACCGACAACCATTCCCTCTTCCAGTACCGCTACCGGGTCTTCAGCTCCGGATGCATGCGGGTGGGCAAGCCCTTCGATTTTATGAAGATCCTGCTGCGCCATGCCAAAGGGAGCTACTCCGAGGCACGTATCCAGAAAATCCTAGCCACCAACAAACCCACCACTATCCGTTTGGCCAGACCGATCCCGGTGCACATCGTTTACAATACCGTCTACCGCGAAGGGGGCAAAGATCACTTCCTCTACGACATCTACATGTACGAGCAGATGATCTACGAATCAAGCGCCGGGCACGTCAAGTCCACTTTTACCGTACCGAAAAAACGGCTCACGGGTGTCAAGCGGGTCGGGCGAATCCACCGGGATAAGAAACAATAACTATCGGGAAGTCTTTTGCTTCCCTTCCCGCTTCAAAATATCGGTTACGATCCGGTACCCGTGGTTAAGCGCAATGGCGATGCTGCCCCCACTTTTGAAGGCAATGTCTCCGGCAATGTAAATTCCCGGAACGCTTGTTTCCAAGTTTTCCTTGATGATGGGTTCTCCGGTAGCGTCGAGCTCAAGATTGGCATTTTTGAGGAAATCCACTGGCGTCGTACCCCCGATAGCATAAATAACCCGCTCATATACTTCCTCTGTGCCATCAGCAAAACGTACCAATACTTTTCCTTCAGCATTATCAAGCCCTTCGATATCGACACCAAGTTTGGGCACAACATCACCATTGGCAATCGCCTCGGCAATCATGGTACGATTGGTAGGATTGGGACGAGTAATCTCCGGTCGGCGGTAATTGAGAGTGACATCATTAGTTTTGGCTAATTCAACAGCATACTCCACCGCCGAATCTCCACCGCCCACAATAAGGATCTTCTCGTCGTGCCCACATTTATCGAGGTTGTAGTTGACATATTTTCGAACAGAAGGTGGGATAGGATAGCTCGGCTTGTTGGGTTTTCCCATACGCCCGATGGCGATAACAATATTCCGTCCCAAATAGTCTCCACAACTGGCACGCACATGAAAGATCCCTTCCTGCTTCGTAATCTTGTCCACTTCGCAGCGAAAATGACTTTCAATCACATGTTTGTCAATCTGTTCATCAAAGAAATCGATCGTGCTCTCTTTGGTACCGTCCATGAACGGTACCGTCCCTTCCATCTCGACGATCTGCCCCTGCCAATCTTTGTCGACGCGTTTATTATCTTTATAGAATTTACGAATGGTATCGGAATGGTTGTCACTCTTCTCGATCAGAAGAACATTCTCCATCCCCAATGCTTTGGCTTCGACCGCAGTTCCGATCCCACCGGGACCTCCTCCAATAATAATCACATCATAAACTGTAGTATCCATTTTCTCCCTTTTTTATGAAGATAATCTCTAATCAGATATTATAACATAAAAATATAATACTTTGAGAATTATTTGCGTAACTTAACTCTTTGGGCATGCGTTATCGCAATAGCAATGGCATCAGTAATATCCAAAGGCTTAATCTCTTTTTTAATTCCGAGTAGTCGTTTGACCATAAAGGCCACCTGTTCTTTGCTTGCCTTGCCATTGCCAGTAAGTGCTTTTTTGATTTGAAGCGGTGTATACTCATAAAAATAACCAATCTCTTGAAGAATTTTCAAGGATAACGCCCCCCGAAACTGCGCCAATTTCAAAACCGTCTTGGGGTTAAACGCGAAAAAAATATCCTCAATTGCCACTTCATCTACGTGATGCCCTTTGAGGATCACGTCAAACCCTTCAGCTAACTCTACAATCTGTTCCTGAAGGAT
>JALVWV010000086.1 GCA_027023145.1 Campylobacteraceae bacterium
GTTAAGCCCAATGTTTCCGTTTAGCCGTGTCTCAATCAAATCTTCGACGATGTAACCGCTCTCATCCACCACAGTCGAAGCCGGTGCAATCACCTTATCCTCTTCCTGCGTAGCCGTGATGTAAACGATCTCATCGGTCACTTGGCGATCCTTGACTACTTTGTACGGCGCTTCGATGAACCCGAGGTCGTTGACCTTCGCATAGGTGGCGAGTGTGTTGATCAGACCGATGTTCTGCCCTTCCGGTGTCTCGATGGGACAGATCCGTCCGTAGTGGGTCGGGTGAACATCCCGGACTTCAAATCCGGCACGCTCTTTGACCAGCCCCCCTTCTCCGAGAGCCGAGAGGCGGCGTTTGTTGGTCACTTCTGAGAGGGGGTTGGTCTGATCCATGAACTGGCTCAACTGTCCACCCGAGAAAAATTCCATGATGGAGCTGGTGACCATTTTGGAGTTGACCAGATCGTGCGGCATCAGCTCTTCAAGCGAACCACTGATCGTGGGCATTTTGTCCTTGATGGCTTTCTGCATCTTGGTCAACCCCTTGTGGAGCTCGTTGCCCAGCAATTCGCCGATCGCACGGATCCGGCGGTTTCCGAGGTGATCTCGGTCATCGATATGCCCCTGACCGTTTTTGACTTTGATGAGATACTTAACCGTGTTGATGATATCTTCCGCCGTCAGGACGGTGACATAGTCGGGGACATCCTGCCCCAGCTTGTGGTTCATCTTCATCCGGCCGACCCGGGTCAGATCGTAGCGTTCCGGCTCGAAGAAAAGTCCGTCGAGGAATTTTTTGGCCGCTTCGGGTGTCACCGGCTCACCGGGGCGCATCACTTTGTAGATACGGATGGCGGCGAGAACATTCTCGTCATCCACCTCTTCGGTCTGCTTCAGCAGACGCAGACTCTCATGATCGGCAATAAATGCTTTGATGATCGAGCTGTCAGAATCGGCAGCGAGGTCATCGGCAATATGGATGCTCTCTGCGCCCGAATCAATGATACGCTTAAGCTTGGTTTCATCCAGCTGTGTCACAACGTCATAGAGGACTTCACCCGTCTCTTGATTGATGATCGGTTTGGCCAGGTGACGCTCCATCAGAATTTCGAGAGGATATTCGATCCACTCAAGACCCTCCTCAAGCAATTTCTGCGCTTTTTTCTTCGTCAGGCGTTTGCCCGAGGCGACAATGACATTACCGTCCATATCTTTGATGTCGTAATCAGCCCGCGCTCCGAAATCTGCCGGATCGTATTTGACAAGGAAACGGTTGTCTTTGATGACGATCTCTTTGGTGGCGTAGAAGAGCTTGAGGATATCCTCTTTGCTGTACTCCAGTGCCCGGAAGAGGATCGTGACAGGGATCTTGCGCCGCTTGTTGATGCGGGCATACAGGATATCTTTGGCGTCGTACTCGAAGTAAAGCCAGCTCCCCCGGTCAGGGATAATCTGTGCCGAGTAGAGCAGTTTGCTGACCGCTGTCGTCGATTCAGTCTCTTTGAAAATAACACCGGGACTGCGGTGGAGCTGGTTGACGATGACACGTTCGACTCCGTTGATGATAAACGAAGTGCGATCGGTCATGAGGGGAATATCTCGGACGAAAACCGCCTGCTCTTTGATCTCTTTTGGGTCAAGTTTTTCGCCGGTTTTCTCATCCCGGTTCCAAATGATCAGGGCGATATTGAGCTTGAGAGAGACGGCATACGTGAGGCCGCGCTCCATGCATTCGCGGACGGTGTACTTGGGTTTGACGATCTCAAGTCCCCGATACTCGAGGGTGATTCGGTTCTGCTGGTCATGGATGGGAAATGCCGCTTTGAATGTTTTCTCGATGATGCTGGCGCTGCGGTTCTTCGCATCAACCATCAAGAAGTTTTCATAACTTTTCTGCTGAAGCTGGAGCAAGTTGGGGATTTCGATTTCGCGGGGTGTTTTCGAGAAATCAACACGGAGCCGGTTGCCGGAGTGGAGGGAATTTAACATGAGCGAACCTTCGTTGGTAGTTTTGCTTGATGATACACAAAAAAACTATTAACAAGAGGGTATGAAATGTCTCTGAATAGTTTATCCCTGCATCACGTATCTGCACAGGAATATAGGGCGCCCCAAATAACAGAACGTGCCCTAAGGGAGAATTCCCGGGGAACCCCCGAGAAAAGGGTCTTACTTGAGCTCGACGGTTGCGCCAGCTTCTTCGAATTGCTTTTTGATCTCTTCGGCTTCTTCTTTGGAGACACCTTCTTTGATGACACTGGGGGTCTCTTCGGCAGCTGCTTTGGCTTCTTTGAGACCGAGACCAGTCACGGCACGGACAACCTTGATGACGTTGATCTTCTTGGCGCCCGCACTGGTGAGGACAACGTTAAATTCAGTCTGCTCTTCTTCAGCGGCACCGGCATCACCAGCACCCGCTGCTGCTACAACAGTCGCCTGGGCAGACACCCCAAACTTCTCTTCAAACTCTTTTACCAACTCGCTTAGCTCGAGCACAGACAAACCGGAGATGAATTCGAGTACATCTTCTTTAGAAATGGCCATGGTGTTTCCTTTAACTATTTTTCATAATACGGGCAGGCATCTGCAATGCGCCTGCATCGCAGATCTATGCCTCTTCTTCGCGCTTGCGCTTCAAGGCATCCAAACCGATCGTAAAGTTGCGAACGGGCGCCTGCCAAACATTCAGCAACATACCGATAAGCTCATCACGGCTTGGCAATTTCGCCATCGCGTTGATCGTCGCCAGATCAACCGACTGCCCTTCGAGGGCACCGGCTTTGATCACGAAGCGATCTTTGAGCTCAGATGCCGCTTTGTCGGCGGTTTTACAGGTGCTGATTTGATCTTCACCCCACACCAACAGGTTGGTGTCTTTGAGCTCGAGCCCTTCGATGCCAGCATTCTTCAGTGCCAGAGATGCCAAAGTGTTCTTGACGACTTTGACAAAAGCATCGTTTTCGGCTGCGACGGCACGAACGGCTTCAAGCTCCTGGTGTGTCACACCTTTGTAGTCACAGACGACTACCGCCTGAGAGGCCTTGAACGCTTCGGTCATCTCGGCGACAAGTTGCTCTTTTTCTGTACGGGTCATTTCTTCTCCTTTCCGACTTCGAACCGGGCTCTCTGCAACGCAGAAAAGGTAACCCAAGAGAAGGTCACCTCCGTTTAAGCTCTCGCCCCGATTTTCTTCAGTCTAAGATAAAGCACCATGGGTGCTTATTTGATCTCCATCACTTCACTGCTGTCCAGCGTGATGGAAGGGCTCATGGTCAATGAGAGGGCGGCATTCTTGACGTAGCGCCCCTTAGCGCTGGCCGGTTTGGCACGGTTGATCTTTTCGAGGAATGCGATCAAATTCTCTTTGATCTGCTCTTCGGGGAAGCTCACTTTACCGATCCCGGCATGGATGTTTCCTTTTTTGTCAACACGGAAATTGACCTGCCCGCCTTTGGCGTTCTTGACGGCAGTTGTTACGTCCATAGTTACCGTACCGGTCTTAGGGTTCGGCATGAGACCTTTGGGGCCAAGAATCCGAGCGACTTTTCCCAGGACACCCATCATATCCGGGGTTGAGATGAC
>JALVWV010000087.1 GCA_027023145.1 Campylobacteraceae bacterium
GTAGCCTTTGAGCGTGAGAAACATCCGGGCGATGTTGGCACGGTCGTTATGGGGACAGGCGGTGATGATCAGCTTGTCTTTGGGCAGCTCATCGAGACGCTGAGGGAGTTCATTCAGCGGGATATTACGCGTGAATCCCAGGTGCCACGCGGCGTACTCTTCCCGAAACCGGATGTCGATCACCACCGCTTGATCTTTGGTGACCAGATCCAGCATTCTGGGTGTCGAAATCTTCATCTCCTTTCGCGAGGTGTAGGTGAAGCGCTCGAGGTAATGATCAAAAGTCATACTGTTCCTTTCTGATGAATTGGTTGTAGTGTGTTATCCCAATACGGCATTGAACACCCAGCCGGTGAGCATGATCCCCACCGCCACGATCCCGAAAAAAATCGCGATGAGCTTGATCGAGAGGATTTTTTTGAGGATCATTGCCTCCGGGAGGCTCAGTGCCGTGATCGCCATCATGAAGCTCAGTGCCGAGCCCATGAGCATCCCTTTGTCGGTCAGTACTTCGATCAGGGGCATCACTCCGGCGGCATTGGAATACATCGGGACACCAAGGATCGTCGCCAGCGGCACGGCGTACCACGCATCCCCTCCGGCATAGCGGGCGATCATCTCCGAGGGAACGTACCCATGGATAAACGCTCCGATCCCGACACCGGCAAGGACGTAGATCCCCACTTTTTTGACCAGATCGGCCGTGTACTCCCACGCCTCCTTGAGGCGATCGGCAACCGGAATGCGCTCAGCCTCGAAATGCCCCGGTGTCACCTCGGGCGGCTTGATGAGGATTGCATCCTCCAACCCCATTTTGCCAATGACGATCCCGGCGACGATCGCCACCAGCAGCCCCATCCCGATGTAGAGGGCGGTGATCTTCCACCCAAAGAGGGTGAAGAGCATCGCGATGGCAATTTCGTTGTTCATGGGAGCTGAGATGAGATAGCTGAAGGTCACCCCCAGCGGAATACGCGCCTGAATAAACCCCAGAAAGAGCGGGATCGCCGAGCAGCTGCAAAACGGGGTTATGATCCCGAATACCGCTGCGGCAATGTGCCCGGTGACCGGATGTTTCCCCTCCAACCAGTCGCGGATCTTTTCGGTGGGGAAATAACTGCGAATGAAGGTAATGAGGAAGATAATCACCGTCAGCAACAGGAGAATCTTGACGGTATCAAAGAGAAAAAAGTCCAGCGCTGATCCGGCAGCCGTGTCGGGGCTCAGCCCCAGCGTCCCATAGGTAAAATGATCGACAATCTTTTGCCACCAGTCAAACATGTTGTTTCCTCTGTATTTTGGAGGAAGTATAGCGGAATTCTTTTAATATATCAAGATGTCTTGATGTATTATTCTGTCCACTCCAGCTGATCATAGTAGTGGTTGATGTTGCTGTGGTTGAGCTGGTCGTAATAGTTGATGCCCTTGAAAGCGCCATCCCGGACATGTTTCTTGACCTCTTCGCGCTCCATGTCTTTGTCATAAGCGGCTTTGACATCGTGTTTGAGGATTTTGAGGTATTCGAGTGATTTTTTGTAACTATACAGCGTCGTATTCCGATCCGTGACCGCCGAGAACGTATTTGGCTTTGAGTTTGGCGAGTTTTTCCAGAGCTGCGATCCAGCCGTCGACGCTGGAGTGTTTGGTGTAGTTGAGCATCCGGCCGTTGAAGATCATATTGCCGACAAACAGGAAGCTGTCATCCGGACTGTAGACCGCGATGTCACTGCGCTCTTCGGAGACGGCGCTGGGCTTGAGGATCTTGAGCATCTTTTTTGAGCCTTTGATCGTGTAGCCGTCATCTACCAGAGTATCGGCGGGGATCACTTTGGTTCCCTTGAGGACATCAGGAGATAAAATATGCTTCATCCGCTCGAACTTGCCGGGGTTTTTCTTGATATCCTCGTTGATCGTCTTGTGGCCGATGATCCGCGCACCGAGCTCCTTGAAATACGATGCTCCCTGGATGCGGTCGTCGTGGTAATTGGTGAGGATCACATCGGTGACCTTCTTGCCGGGATAATCGTGCTGCATCAGAGCATGGAACTCCCGGGCGAACTGATAGGTCGGGCCTGCATCCAGCACGACGAGGCGATCCCCTAGGTTGACATAGCACATGTTGGAGACGAAGCCTTTGTTGGCTTTGGTTGGCGGGTTGAAATCGCCGATCACACAGGTGACGTCGGGGGTGATGTGGATCGGTTTTAGGTTATAGATGCTGCCAAATAGTGATGTCACAGCTGCAGACGTCAAAAGTATCAGCTTGTACATTATCTATCCTTTGAGTATTTTTGATAATGTACCATTAGTTTTTGTTATTTTTACTTAAATCAAGATATTTTGATGGAAATGTTGACGGGGCTAAAGCCCCTGCTCCTATTCTTCCTGGATAACAAGAGTAAGAGGTAAAAAGATGCACTATGCCAACGCAAAAATCTTGATCGATACCAGCATCAGAACGATACCGATGAAAATCTGGAACGCTTTTTGCCATTGGGGCTTGAAGAAAAGAGTCGTCAACTCATAGACGAAGTGGATGCCAGTCCATGCGGCCATCCCCATGAGCATGGTTTGGTAAAAGTCGTTTGCTGTGTGACCGGGGACAAGTACATGGTGCCACATAATCGTAAAGATCGCAGCAAAAAAGGTGGACATCGTGTTGCCAAGATAGACCTTTTTGATGTTCATTTTCCCCAGTTTGATCGCGTAGGCGATCTTGAGCGGTTTGAGAGAGGTACCGATGAAACCGATCGAGATACCGCTGATCCAGGGGCCGAGCAGTCCGCAGAGTTTCTGCACCATCGGTGAGCCGTCTTCGTACTCAAGTTCATGTGACTTGAAGTGGATAAAGACCAGCCGAGCGCCAAGCAATATCGCCAAAATCCCCAGCGTGATGATCAATACCAAATCCGAGACGTTGACAAACAGCCAGCTACCGATAAACGAAGCAATGAGTGTAAAGATCGGGATCATCACAAACATTTTCGTCTTCATCGGCTTGGGCATTTGCGCGATCTTGTCCCGATTATCCAGAAGGATCATCAGCGCTCCAAACATCAGCACCCACAGGAAAATATCAACCGCATCGCGGATCGAATAGTGCATCACAAACATCAGCATCAGGATCGTAAAGAAGCGGTCAAACCGGATCTTGATCCCTCCGGTCACAAATCCTACAACAAGGATCACAATGAAAAAGTTCAGTAACATGGTTCACTCCATAGAGTTGAATATAACAACGGGAAATCCGTTGCATTACTACGGTGAAATTGTAGTCCTTTTTACCTTATATATCAAGATGTTTTGATGAGTTCTTTTCGACCTGCGGCAGTAACTGCTCCTCCTCGCCCCCATCTCCTGATGTCGTAAAAGAACGTACTCTTTTAAGGAGTAAGGACCTTAGCCCCGTTAAAATGGTACCATACAATGGAACTTCATTGTACGAGGCTTTAGTCCCGTGAGTTATTACCCCACCAATTAAATACCCAAACGTTTGATGCTGCAATTTCGTTCATAATCAAGACAGATTTT
>JALVWV010000088.1 GCA_027023145.1 Campylobacteraceae bacterium
TCCAGCATCCGGGCGATGACATCATCCGCCGACTGTTTCCCTCGCTCCCGGCTGACGAGGTAGTGGATCGTCGTGATCGCATCGGCACAGAGGTATCCTTCGATGTGCCGGTTCTCGATCAGGAGAAATATCGCTCGAGCGTCTTCCACGAACGAATCACGCGCAAGCAGCAGATCGAGGACGATGTTAGTATCGAGCAGGATCTTCATCGGTACTTGTCCATGAGATGGGCATGGTATGTTTCTTTCGAAGCGGTGGTATCGCTCAGGATGCCGGTGAGGGAGTCGGTGATTTTACTCCCGGGTTCCTGAGATTTTTTGCGATCGAGGATGTTGCGAAAAAACCCATTGACCATCTTCGAGACGGAGGTGTTGTGCTCCCGGGCGTATGCTTTGATCTCTTCGATGAGTTGCTTTTCTGAATATAATGTAATCTTGGATGTCACCGTAGGCTCCTTGTCGTATATTTTTTCGTTTATTATACGACATTTATTTTTAAAAGTCCAGCAATAGAAAAACAATCAAATCTGTCTCGTTCCTACGCTCCTGCGTTGGAATGCATACTGACCTGTCATAAACAAGGCAACCTTCCATCTTTTTCAGGGTGTGCATATATATGCGTTCCCACCGAGGACGGTGGGAACGAGGAGAAGGATATTCTCAGCATGAGGTTGCTAAAGTGTCAGACATGGCGCAATTGACGACCTGTTATGCCTCTCTCGTGCCCTATCTCCCGATATGGCACGCATACGACCGCTAATCGGATCCATATCTGTCCCCAACCAGGAGATGGTGAACGAGGAAAATGAAGGAGTAACAATATGAAAAATACCCATTCTGTCGCTATTACAGGAGCCAGTGGTTTTGTAGGGAAACATTTACAAGGCATTTTCAAGGATGTGGTTGTTCTTCATCGGGACGATAGCGTGGAAGTACTGTTGGACAAACTCAAGAGCGCAAATGTCGTGATCAATCTTGCGGGCGCACCCATCGTGAAGCGTTGGAACGATCGTTACAAGAAGGTATTATACGAGAGCCGGATAGAGACCACACGCAAGCTGGTTGAGGCGATCAATCAAAGTGAAACGGAATATTTCATATCAACCTCAGCGATAGGTATTTACCCAAACAACAAGGTGTGCGATGAGTCATCCACAGAACATGCCGATGATTTTTTGGCCAAATTGTGTGTTGATTGGGAGGGGGAGGCTTTGAAGTGCACAAAACCGACTGCCATACTGAGGCTGGGTGTCGTGCTGGGTAAGGACGGTGGCGCTCTTCAGAAGATGTTGTTGCCTTTTAAACTTGGACTAGGTGGCGTGATTGGCGATGGCAATATGATGACAAGCTGGATACATATTTCTGATCTGCTGAACATGTATCAATTCCTTGTGGCTCACAGAGCCCAAGGTGTATTCAACGCAGTCGCTCCGCATCCTGTGACAAACAGAGTTTTTACGGAGGCATTGGCACAAGCGCTTGGCAGACCTGCTTTTGTCCCTTTGCCGGTTTTGGCACTCAAGGCGATATATGGAGAAGCCTCATGCGTCTTGACCGATTCAAAAGAGATCTATCCCCGGAAGATAGAGGCATTGGGCTTTGAGTTTGAATATGGTACGATCTATGGTGCTCTGGAGGAGATAGTGTCGTCAAGGAACAAATGATGGGTATTTTGTCTCGTTCCTACGCTCCCGCGTGGGAATGCATACTGACCTGCCATAAACAAGGCAACCTTCCATCTTTTTCAGGGTGTGCATATGCGTTCCCACCGAGGACGGTGGGAACGAGGCGTAATTACATATTTTCTGCCCGTCCCTCCCGCACCAACACCACATAATGATACCCATTGATCCCCGCCAACAGGGCATTGAGAAGCACCATTGGCCAGGCGTCGATGAGGAAGGCGTAGAGAGTAATGATGGCGGCACCGATGGTGTTGAGAAGCCGAAGCTTCAGCATCGAGCGGTTGAGGAAAGAGAGGACGACCAGAGCGGTACCGGTGTAGCCTAGGATTTCGACGGGGTTGAGGGTCATTTTGTATTCCGATCAGTCAGAAAAGAAGTGCCGAAAGGTTCGGGGTGTACGATCCCAAGGTGGTCGGCGATGGTCTCAGCCATATCGCCAAAGCCCGCCCGGATGCCGATGCTTCCGATGGTCTGCGATCCGAGTACGCCAAAGACGGGGATGTTTTCGCGGGTGTGGTCGGTGCCGCTCCAGGTGGGGTCGCAGCCGTGATCGGCGGTGAGGATCAGGAGGTCATCCTCGTGCAGTTTCGCCAGCAGCTCCGGCACGCGGCTGTCAAAATACTCCAGTCCCGCTGCATACCCCTCGACATCCCGTCGGTGCCCCCATTCCATGTCAAAATCGACAAAATTGGTCATGATAATCCCCGACTCCTGCACGGCATCGATCTGGGCAAGGGTCTCATCCATCAAGCCCTCGAGTGTGTAGGCCGGGCGTTTGTGCGCGATCCCGTGTCCGCCGAAGATATCGTGGATCTTGCCGATGCCGACGGTGGGGAGTTCTTGTGCTTGCGCATATTCGAGGACAGAGGTACCGCTGGGGCGCAGGGCATAGTCCCGGCGATTTTTGGTGCGTGCAAATTCTCCTTGTTTCTCGCCGATAAAGGGGCGGGCGATGATCCGTCCGACAGCATACTCGTCGGCTACTTCCCGGCTGATGACACAGAGACGGTAGAGGCGATCAAGCCCAAAATGCTCCTCATGGGCGGCGATCTGGATCACTGAGTCGGCACTGGTATAGAAAATGGGCTTGCCGGTCTCGATGTGCTCTTGACCCAGAGTATTGATAACCTCGACGCCGCTGGCATGGCGATTGCCGAGGATGCCGTCGATCGCCAATCCTTCGGCGTTGGCGCGATCAAGAATCGCCTGGATCAGTTCGGGAGGAAACGTCGGTTGGGTATCGGGAAAAAAGTGCATCGCCACATCCATGGCTACTCCGGCCATCTCCCAGTGGCCTGAGAGGGTGTCTTTGCCAGCACTTTGCTCCTGTGCGGCACCGTAGAAGGCATGGGGAAGGGGAGGTCGGTCATTCTCGAGAGGAGCTTTTATGCCGTTGTTGATCTCGTAGGCTGCCTGCAATCCCAGTGCCGTGAGGTTTGGCAGACTCAGAGGACGCTGGGCGGCGATGTGCCCCAGTGTGTCGGCTCCCGCATCGCCGAAGTCAGCCGCATCGGGAGCATTTCCGATCCCAAATGAGTCAAGCACCAGCCAGATCACACGACGCATCAGTAGCCTCCGCCGGCATCTTGAGCCCCTGTTACGATCGCAATCCCGGCACTCGCCCCGATCCGGCTCGCTCCGGCTTCAAGCATCGCCACGGCTGTTGCGTAGTCGCGCACGCCGCCGGAGGCTTTGACCTGTACGCCGTCGTCAACCGTCTCTTTCATCATACGGACATCCTCCACTGTCGCACCTCCACCGCCAAATCCAGTCGAGGTTTTGACAAAGTCCGCTCCTGTATCCCGAGCAATCT
>JALVWV010000089.1 GCA_027023145.1 Campylobacteraceae bacterium
AGGCACCTCCTGTTACTTCTGTGTACCCTTTCCGCTATTTTACTCAAATAAGTTTAACTCCATATAAAACTACTCGAATAATCCCCGATCCTTTACCTGTGCATACCCCATTTTCCTGTAGCCACTCATTCGTTTGTTGAATGCACTTTTGAGCATGGGGGCGTGACGGTCGATCAAGTCGATGGCAAGGTAGGTTTGTCCCTCTCATCCGATGCGGCCGAGGTATTGGATAATGCGTTCCGGGTATGAAATGGGCATAGAAGTAGAGTTGCTGTTCGGTTACTCAGTCGGTTACTACACGATACTCGGTAATGGTTTTGTTTTGGTCGTATCGTAGAACAAGCCACTCAGAATCGATACTGATAAACCCGCGCTCTGGCCCCAGCCAGTAGACCATATCCCAGTTTTTGAAATACGCTGTGTCTTCTGGTTGACCCAGTAGATCGATGATATCAGAATGGTGCATACCGATCAGATCCTTGTGTTCCAGCAAGCTGTCGATCATCCTGATTCGTTGCGGCTCTTGTTTGGAGGTGTTATGATGCTTCCATGTGCGTGAATCAAACTCCATCCTGTTTGTATAATCCTTATAAGCGGGAAGAGCCAGCATGAAAACAGTGGCAAAAAGAACAGCGGGAATGATGACTCCGGCAGCATAAGCCAAAACGGGAGTGGGTTTTTTGGTGATGATGCTGTAAATCAATATTGCAAAGCCGATCGACCAGGGAATGTAGTCGATGCTGCTCCACGGCAAAGGCACGAGAGACAAGGCTGCGACAGTTGCCATGCCCAGAGAAAAATACTTTAAGCATCCTCTCCTGTCAGTGCGCATGCTTCAACGCCTCAAGGCGCTCGATCCGCTGCTCGGTGGTTGGGTGGGTGCTGAAGAGTTGGCGCATGGAGATGTCTTTGCCCGTGAAGGGGTTGATGATGAACATGTGAGCAGTTTGGGGTTCGGCTTCGGGGATGATCGTGCCCCGGGCGTAATGGTCGAGTTTGCTGAGCGCCGACTGGAGCCATTCGGGGTGGCCGGTCATGCGGGCAGCGCCCTCATCGGCCATGAATTCTCTCCGGCGGCTGACGGTCATCTGGATGATTCCGGCAGCCATGGGGGCGAGGAACATCAGCGCAAGCATTACGACGAAGTTGGGTCGGTCGTCGTCCTCTCCTCCACCGAAAAACATCCCGAAATTGGCCAGCATACTGATCGCTCCGGCGATGGTGGCGGCGACGGTGCCGATGAGCATGTCGTAGTGTTTGATGTGGCTGAGCTCGTGGGCGATGACCGCTTCGACCTCCTCTTCACTCAGGAGATTGAGCAGCCCCTCGGTGACGGCGACGGCAGCGTGATTGTAGTCCCGTCCGGTGGCGAAGGCATTGGGCTGGTCGTCGGGGAGGATATAGAGTGCCGGCATCGGCAGACCGGCTCGGGCGGTGAGGCCGTCGACGATCCGGTACAGACCGGGGGCGGTGCTGCGGTTGACGGGGTGGGCGTTGTAGTGCTTGAGCACCTGCTGGTCGCTGTAGTAATAGGCATAAAAGTTCATCCCCGCCGCCATCACAAACGCGATGATCATCCCGGTCTTGCCTGCAAGTGCTCCTCCGACAACGATGAAGAGGAGGGTGAGTGCGGTGAGGAGAAAATAGGTTTTGAGTCGTTCCATATTGGTGTCCTTTTTTAGAACCTAAATCCTGCAATCGTCAGCACGCCATCTGCATCGGTCATCGGCGGCATGGGCGATCGAAGTGAATGCTCGACGCACCTTCGGGTGCGCCTGCGCTTCTTTCCGACACCCCTGCACACCGAGCACAGATACAGCTAGCATTCTTACGATTGCAGGATTTAGGTAGGAATATCTTACTCAAAAAGTGTAAATGAGAGGTAAATGCTCCTATTTGGCTTTGGCGATCTCCCGTGCACAGATCTCCCCACTCATGATCGCTGGAGAGAAGCCGCCGCTGATGACCCACTGACCGACGAAGTAGAGTGTGTCGATCTGGTGGGATCGGCTGCGGGGGACGCGGAGCATATTGCCCGGAGTGGGCTTGTAGCCGTAGGCGGTGCCCCGGGGGGTGCGGAGGTAGCGTTGCTGAGTTTTGACCGTGCCCGCTTCTGCGTATTCGACGAGATCGGAGATGCCCGGATAGTGGTGCTCGAGACGCTCGAGGGTGTGGGCGATGAGGTCGGCTTTTTTCTGCTGGTAGGCTTCGGGGTCGAGGTCGATCCACTCATCGAGGTAATCGGTGGTGCAGGTCACGGCAAATGATTTGTCCGGGTCTTTGGTCAAGTCGGCATCGATCTGCGCGTAGTCGGTGAAGCCGAAACTGCGCTGGAGTACCCCACTTTTCACATTCGTGCGATACTCCTCGAGGGTGTGAAGGTCGTCCATGAAAAAGTTGGCATAGTCTCTTTTGCCATATACTTCTCGGAGGTTTTTTCGGAATCCGAGGTAGATCGTCACTAGGCCGTCAGAGATCGCCTTCTCTTCCCGATAGGGGTGATTGAAGAGGCGGTAGGTATCCTGTGGAGAGAGGTTGGAGACGATGAGATCGGTTGGGATTGTGTGAGAGGTGTGTTTGTGGGTATAGGTGACGCTTGTGAGGGTCGCGGTAGTGACATCGGCACCAGTGAGGACGGTGCCGCCGTGGTCGGTGATGACGCTGGCGAGATGGTCGCTCAGACGGCTGCTGCCCCCTTTGACAAACCACCCTTTCCCTTCGTAGTAGGAGGATTGGGCTTTGGCATGGAGGAGGAAGCTGAGGGTATCGGGAGTGTCATTGTAGTATTGAACATTGCCGTTAAGCACGAGGATAAGCTCGGGATCATCAAAAAGGCTTTCGAGGACGTCGGTGACGGTGGCACGGGCGTACCGCAACGTGTGCCAGAATAAAAACGGGAAGAGAGCGTAGTGGTACCAAGAGGCGTTTGAGAGGGTATCGATCTGATGACCGATACGTGAAATGAGTGCAAAGTAGCGGTCAATTCCTCGGGCTTCGTGCGGGAAAATCCCGGTGAGGTATTCGCGTGCTGCATCGATCCCGTAGGGGAGGGTGTAGGTGCGTGTCTTGGTTGTCAGGGTATAGAAATATTCCGAGCTGACAAAATCGACGGCATCATAGACTCCGAGTTTGTTAAAAATCCTTTGAATAGTCGGGTTGGTGTATACGCCATCCATCTTGTGCATACCTACCTCGCAGCGGAAACCCCCTTTGCGCTTGAACGTCGTGGCGCATCCGCCGACCACGGTGTGCTGTTCGAGGAGTGTGACACGGTGACCAGCTCTGGACAGAAGAGCGCCTGCTGTCAGTCCGCCGAGCCCCCCGCCGATGATGGTGATGGTTTTCATGAGGTTCTCCCGGGTGAATTTTGGCTCCATTATAGAAGAAAAGCTGGGTGTTTGTCATTCACATTTGTTCATGACCAGTATTCTTTTTGAGACGGCTGAGGTGCTGGGGAGTGATGCCGAGATAGCTGGCGATGTGATACTGGGGGACTTTGTCGAGGAGATGCGGAGTGGTGGCCATGAAGATTTCAAACCGTTCTTTGGCACTTTTGGATTGTCGGTCGATGAAGGTACGGTGGAGATAAGAATACGCCTCTTCGGCCATCAGGCGGCCAAATCGTTCTCCTTTTTTGAGCGAACGGTAGAAGAAATGAATGTCCTCATACGCAGTAGCAACGCAGGTACAATCTTCAAGTGCTTCGATGTGGAGCTGCGAGGGGGAGCGGGTGATGAAACTGTCGTAATCGACGACAAACAGGTTGCTCATGTGTGACTGGGGATCGTTGAAAAAGATCGTCCAGGTATAGTCTTTGCCATGCTCGTCGAGGATGGAAGCACGCGCCAGCCCCTCGTGGATAAAGAGCAGGTGCTCCGGTACGTCTCCGACGGATTGGATGGTTTCGCCTTTGCGGAAGGTCATAAGGGTAAGTTTACTCTGGAGAAGCATCCATTCGAGAGGGTTGACGGCAATGTGGCGTTCGATGAATGCTTGGTACGATTCATAAGGACTCACGAGACGATCGTTTCCTCTCCTGTGTAGAGAGTCGTGCGGTTGCGCCCGTTGCGTTTGGAAAGATAAAGAGCCGCATCGGCTTCCTGGAGGAGTCGGTCGATCTGGGGCGAAGCGGCTCCGGTATAGGAGGTGAGCCCGATACTGACCGTCAGCGGAATAGCTACACCGTGCAGGGTGGGGGGATGGGTTTCGAGATCTGCACGCAGGCTCTCGGCGATTTTTTGCGCACCTTCGATGGGCGTATTGGGGAGGACGACGGCAAACTCTTCTCCCCCGAGACGTCCGATGATATCGCTTGTGCGCAGGTGCTCAGAGAGGAAACGACCGAAGTATTCCAGGACGTGATCGCCCGCATGGTGCCCGTGGGTGTCGTTGATGGTTTTAAAAAAGTCGAGGTCGAGCATCAGTAATGCAAAAAACTCATGGTATCGTTCGGCAATGTCGATGTACTTCTGCGCATCGTGATAAAATGCCTGGCGGGTCAGCAGACCGGTCATGACATCGTAAGTGACCAGCGCCCGCATTTGCCGCTCTGTCTCCTGGAGCTTGGTATACATATCGATAAAAATCCACGAAATAACAGGCGCAACGATGGCGGCGACGATGGTTGCAATGATTAGACCATTTTTGAGATTGGCTCCCTCAATGTACCGAGTGGCGATCGAGGTGAATAGAATGGAGAGTGTGATGGCGATGAGGGTGATGAGCAGCACCAAAATCTTGCGGCTGGAATGGGAATAGAGTCGCCGGGCGAATCCATCAGTACTCTGAGAAAAAACATTTGTATGCAGGTTTTCCATGAGCATATTATACACAGGTTTTTCTCAAGGCACTGAAGCAAGCCATCTGAAGTTGCCCATCAGTCCTTTTTGGGTATAATCCCGGCAAATTGACACAAGGAATCCCCCATGGCATTGAATGTATATTATGACAAAGATTGCGATCTGAGCATCATCCAGTCCAAGACCGTAGCAATGATCGGCTTCGGTTCTCAAGGGCACGCGCACGCTGAAAACCTCCGTGACAGCGGTGTGAATGTCGTCGTCGGTCTCCACCCGGAAGGGAAGAGTTGGAAAAAAGCCCTCGACAAGGGCTTTGATGTCTCAACCGTCGCTGAGGCGACTGCCAAAGCCGATGTCGTGATGATCCTCCTCCCCGATGAGAATCAGGCAGAGATCTACGCCAACGAGATCGAGCCCAATCTCAAAGAGGGTGCCACCATCGCATTTGGCCACGGCTTCAACATCCACTACGGACGCATCACGCCCCGTGCCGACATCAACGTCACCATGATCGCCCCCAAAGCTCCCGGACACACTGTTCGCAGCGAGTTTGTCAACGGCGGCGGTATCCCCGATCTCATCGCCGTAGGACAAGATCCGGCTGGCAACACCAAAGAACTCGCACTCTCGTACGCTTCGGCCATTGGTGGCGGACGTACCGCGATCATTGAGACCACGTTCAAAGATGAGACTGAGACCGACCTCTTTGGCGAGCAGGCGGTTCTGTGCGGCGGGGTGACCTCACTCGTGCAGGCAGGATTTGAGACCCTGACCGAAGCGGGCTATGCTCCTGAGATGGCATACTTCGAAGTCCTCCACGAGCTCAAGCTTATCGTCGATCTGATGTTCCAGGGTGGTATCGCTGATATGCGCTACTCCATCTCCAATACCGCCGAGTACGGCGATTATGTCAGCGGTCCTCGCGTCATCGGGGAGGAATCCAAAGCGGCCATGAAACAAATCCTCAAGGAGATCCAGAACGGTAAATTTGCCAAAGACTTCATCCTCGAAGGCCAGGCCGGTTACCCTCGCATGAAAGCCGAGCGCAAAAATGCCCAAGCCTCCCTCATCGAACAGACCGGGGCACGTCTGCGCGAAATGATGCCTTGGATCGGTGCCAACAAGATCGTTGATCAGGCGACCAACTAACTCTTTAGTCTTGCAAGGCGGGCATGCGTGTTCGCCTTGGGTATACAGTCCCTCTGATGCTTAAAAAAACAACTCCCACAAACAAACCCCATGTCCCATCAAAACGGAACCGTAAAACCCAAAATCAACGCAAACGTCGTCCCCCTCAAAAGCATCCTCCCAAGAAGAAGAATCGTCTACTCCGCTATGTTATTGGTCTGATTGTCGCTGGTGCTCTTGTAGCCTCAGGGTATCTAATCGGAGCCAAAAAAGAACCTGAAGATCCAAAAAAGCACCCCGCTCCTGCCCATAAAGCCTCTCATCAGAGGTCAACACCCCAACCCCAACACACAAAAATGGGGAAGATCATCCTCACCCCTGCACCCAAACCCCATAAACAATCCCCATCCCCCATGGAGATCCTCCAGTATGGCTTCGAGGAGGATGCCCAGGGTGAGGACACTCCCGATATCAGCTGGTATGTTCCCGGTGAGGCACCCAAGCCAAAACCATCCAAAAAGCCCTCACAGACCCAAACATCGACTCCGGCACCTCCAGCTCACGGTAAGCGCCCCAAGCTAGCAATCATCATCGACGATGTTTCACGCAAAGACCAGATCGATGCGATTGTGGCACTCCCCTACCACATCACTCCCTCAATCTTCCCCCCTTCGGAGTTGTCAAAAACCAGCAACCGATTGACACGGTACGTTAAGCACTACATGGTTCATCTTCCGCTGGAGTCGGGAAGCATGGTGATGAATCGGATGCAGGGGATGCTCTTCGCACGATCCGGTCGAGAGAAGGTGCAGGCACGGGTCGATGAGATCCGGCGGCTTTTTCCTCATGCACGCTTTGTCAACAACCATACTGGCAGTGTTTACACCTCCAACTATCGGGCGATGAAGCAACTCTACGGCATGCTGAGCAAAAAAGGATTTGTGTTTGTCGACAGCCGCACTACCAGCAAAAGTGTGGTGCGTCAAATCGCCCATGAGCACCATGATACGTACATCGCTCGGGATATTTTTCTCGATAATGTTCAAAAAGAGTCGTCAATCCTCAAGCAACTCAACAAGGCGATCCATATCGCCAAAAAACGTGGATTTGCCATTGCTATCGGTCATCCTCACAAAGCGACGATGAACGCTCTACGCCATGCAAAAAAGCTTTTGAGGGGGGTTCAGACAGTGTACATCGATGAGCTGTATCGGTGATTGTATGACAATTTGACATATTTTTTCTTCTTGGCTCTTTTTTCGGGTACACTTCGAAAAAACGGAGTCCGGAATGACTGTTTTGCTCGACCACCACCTTCCCGAACTGGATGCGATGCGCAAATACCCCGATCCTCTTTTCTACCGGGGCGACACTGCCTTGCTTACCCGTCCGAAAATTTCGATCGTCGGGACGCGTAAGCCTTCATCGTACACCCGTCAGTTTACCTACGATATGTCTCAGGCGTTGAGCCGACGTGGTGTTGTGGTGGTCAGCGGAGCAGCGATGGGGGTCGATGCGATCGCCCATCAGGGAGCCGGGGCGGCACACACGATCGCTGTGATGGCCAACGGTCTGGATATCCGCTATCCGGCAGTCAATGCTCCGATGATAGCTGAGATCGAGCGGGAAGGGCTGGTGCTCAGTCAGTTTCCTGACGGACAGCGTGCAGCCAGCTGGAGTTTTGTCGTGCGCAACGAGCTGGTGGTAGCACTGGGCGATGTTTTGATCGTCGCCGAAGCCGATGAGAACAGCGGTTCGATGCGGAGTGTAGAGTATGCTCTACGGATGGAGAAGCCCATCTACGTCCTCCCTCATCCCCTCAATACCAGCCGAGGCACCAACCGCCTGCTGGCCGAAGGCAAAGCACAGCCCATTTATGACATCGAAGCGTTTGCCGATCGTTTCGGTCGGGTGCCGGAGCGGAGCGATATGCCTCGGGATGATTTTTTCTATTTTTGTCAGAAACATCCAACACTTGATGAAGCGGTGGAAGCATACGGAGACCGGGTGTACGAAGCAGAGCTTATGGGCGAAATAGTGATCGAAGAGGGGAGAGTGAGGGTTGGCTAACTTCGAAATTCATTTTTTGACACTACTTTAACACCCCATACGTACTACCCGTACCTAAAATAATCACATCATAGACACTGTTACTTGGAGCGAAGAGGACATTCCCCATTTGGTTTCCATGGGCATTTCCACTAATTGCAGGGATAAACTCTTTCCATGTTTTTCCACCATCTTTTGACTCAATGACAGACTGTGTATTGCTAATAGATGCCAATACTCTATCTTTATTGTTTGGATCAATTCCCAATAGCGTCAACATCGTATCGCTAGCTACTCCAGTTCTACCATCAATCGTGAGTCCAGCACCTTTTGCTATCACTGTCTGAGCTGTTAAATCTTTTAAGTTTATGTGTTTCAATCTAAAAGCTTGCCTGCCTCTTTGCCATAGTTTAGAGTACTTGAGTGAGTAGTCTTTTTGAACAGCTAGAGCATCTGTACTATCAAGCTTCTCTATAATGGCAGTTGCCAACATCGCATTTCCTGCTGTATCAAACAGACCACTAAATACATACTCATCTGTGTCTAAACCATATGCAAAGTTATTATAGTTTTGAGGAAGATGATTAAGTGGCATCTTAATTATACCAAATTCTGCATTGATAGCATATACATATTCTCCATCACAATAAACATCTTTAAACGAGCGACTTGCAACCTTAAATGCACCTACATCAGAAGAACTTCTGGAGTCTTTGATGTGTGTCATCTCTCTTAAACTGTCATCTGTAAAGTGTCTAAATACAAAAATACTATTATGCGTTTGATTGTTAAGATAACTTATACCAGCCACTACAAGCGTGTCGCTTGAATTATCATAATAGCTTCTAACCCTTACCGTTTCACTTAGTGTCATGTTCATGTATTCTTGTTCTGTGCCATCCAATTGTTTAAACTCCAAATGATCTTTGTCAAATCTGTAGATACCATATTGATCTTGTGCATAGAAGTTTCCATTGATCCATTGTGCCCAATATGCATCTCCAATAATCCCCTTTAATCCAGGTGTATAGTGCCAAGTCTCACCTGCATCATCTGAGAAGTATGCTGCATAATCCATATATGTTTGGATCATCTCTTTTGGATTATCCGGATTAATTGCTACAGAGGTACTTACCATATTGTCCATTCCTCTATTGCTTACACTTGACCACCAGAAAGATTTTGCATCATCAGTTGGTGAGATAGGTGTTGTATTTGTACTCTTCTTAATAGCATCTTTATAAAGACCCATATATCCATAATAGTCTTTTATCATACCATCATACTTTGAACCTGTACTAGCAATTTTACTAGTGTATGAATGGAATGTTTTACCATTGTCATTTGAGACTTTTACCTCAATAATATTAGAGATATATATTTTTCCATTAACTGAATGTACCGTATTGAGACCTGTAACGGTTGGGTTGACACTCAAACCAAACGGCATCGTATGCACTTCACCCAATTTTTCTATATTTGCTTTATCATAAGGTGCGTAAGAGCCACCATCGTCTGTTGACCAATGTTCGGTATTTCTTTTGCCCAGCATATAGCCCTCTGAGTACGTTGTGCCATCTATCGTCACACCGGGTGTAACTCTCTCAAATGTGTCGCTATTGTCTGTAATATTTAGTCGATAGACTATATCTTGTGTAAATAGATACAGATAGGTTTTTCCATCGGTTGTATCTTTATGTTCCAAGAGTGCACCAGAGTATCTGGAGAATTTTGTTCCCGTATTGAACCAATCAAGATTTAATCCTTTCGTTAACCTTTTAAAATTGTATTTTCCATTTACTATATCACCTTTTGTATAGACATATACGCCAGCTGTGCCATTGGTATCAGCAGGGTCTCCAAAGGCCAAAACATACAGTTTGTCTCCAATACTAATAGCATTATCTATGGGATAAACACCCTCTTTGTGGGCAATAATTGAGTCGGTAATGTTTCTCCAGTCATCATCGTTTTTAGGGTCACCCTCACATACCCAAAGCCCACCTTTCCCTGCTACAAAGAGTGTATTGTCATCCGCTGTTCCTAATCTAACAATGTCGCCATAATATTTACCTTTTTTATCTTTTTTACCTTTTGGTCCAGTAGGGTTAGCTTTATTGTAGCGTATATAGTCAAACTGTTGCCCTTTTACAAATGTAGTAATATTAGACGGAATATCTGTAATATCTACCCATGAGCCCAGATCGCAATAAACGTTCTTGTTGGAACCCAATTTATACCCAGCTGCATAATAAGCAATAATCCTATCTCCCTCATTACGTAGTACAATTTTATTGGTTATATTGCCACCCATATCTTTTGTATGCCACGTGTTCCCTCGATCTATACTAAAGGCAATCAGTCCAGATTGACCAACACCCAAAAGCCAGTTTGGATTTTTAGGATGCTCTACTATCGAGAATAGCTTAGGAACATTAGGCTGTTTTACTCCATCTATATCTTTTGTATGCACAGGTGATACTATTTGCTGAAATGACTTTCCTCCATCATGTGAGATACTCATCGCCCCCATATCTCCACACTCAATAACTGTTTTGCCATCACTATGATGGAAAATCAAGTGGTGTGAACCACCTGAACCCATGCCTAAAATCTTGATTCTCTTCTCAGTGCCTCTGTCATTTGTGACATGCAAGAGGTTCTCCAGAAGTTCCAAAACCACCACATCCACTGTATCGCTTACTGTTGCCCCTTCATTGTCTGTCACGCGACAGGTATAGGTATGCTTACCTACGCCCAGTGTTGTGGGTGTTGTATAGCTTTGGGAGTGGGTGAGTTCTGTCGTGCCATCTAACCATGTGTATGTGACAGAACCCTCTATGTCGCTGCCACTGCACTGCAATGCTGCGCTACCGTTCTCTACAATGCTCTGATTTTCCCCCGCATCAACCGTAGGGGCATCATTCACCGCAGTGACAGAAATACGGACAGTTGCTTCACCAGAATCCACTGTACCGTCATTGACTTTGAACGTAAAGGTATCTGCACCATTGAAATTTGCATGTGGTGTATAGATCAGGCTGGGTGCTGTACCACTCAGTGAACCATGTAGAGGTTGTTTCGTGAGGGTATAATGCAGGTTGTCATCATCGGTATCATGCCCTGTCAATGTGATTGTTTTGGCTGTGTCCTCAGTGGTGGTCACGGTTTGGTTGTCGGCTGTGGGGGCATGATTGGGTGGTGTAGGCGTAGGCGTTGGGTTTGGTGCCACAGGTCTATGCCCATCTACAATTGCCAGCAGCTCCCTAATCGTATCCACATCCTCAGGTGTCAGCCCTGCAACGATTTTATTGATAGCATCTAGATTTGTCTCATTGATACCTGTGATACTGAGATCCCGGTACGTCTCCAGAGTGGGAGCAGGAGCATGCGTACTGTCCGAGGCATACGCCATGATGAGAGCCAATGCTTTCTCCCTTTTGGCAATGACCTCTTTTAACTCCTCTTTGGTGTCGACCTTGTCTTTGCCGATTCGTGCGATGAGGAGGTTGACATCCTGGATGTTTGAGGGGGTGACGCTTTGGATATCCAGGGTATGATAGGTATCGACATCCGGC
Organism: Campylobacteraceae bacterium; assembly: GCA_027023145.1. Taxonomy (GTDB): domain Bacteria; phylum Campylobacterota; class Campylobacteria; order Campylobacterales; family Sulfurovaceae; genus S017-3. Next base: position 11,555 of record JALVWV010000089.1, read on the forward strand.
GCTTTGGCTGTGTCGGGGTTTTGTGCGTAGTTCGTAATGGTGGAGAGAGACTGTTGCCTGAGTTCCTCCATGGGGAAAGCCCCTTCTTCACAGCCAGTAAGCAGTAGGGTTGCAACGGTGACAAGGAGGAGGAGGATATTTTTGGAGAGGATGAAGGTTCGCATGGCATGTCCTTAGATGAGTGGAATTTCGCGCTCAATATCTCTAAGTATAGCAGAAAAAAGTCAACTAAAAGTCAAGTTTTTTGTGATGAGTCTGTTAGAATTTTGAAAATATCCATGCGCTTTATTCTGTGGGGAATATGACTTTGTGTCTTCTTGTCTCTCGTACCCACTCCCAAGTGGGAGTACGGGAGAGACGGGTGCGCTTGTTATTTCTTGGCAACGCTTTTAGCTTTTTCCCCGGTAAAATCATTGACCACCTTCTCGAGGACGTTCTGCGGGAGCATTCCTACTTGCATGGTGATGACGTTGCCTTTGGGATCGAGGATCAAAAGGAAGGGGATCGACCCTCTCCAGCCAGCACGCTTGGCGATGTAGTCAACGAAATAGCCAGCATCCTGATAGGCAACAACGTCGTAATTGATCTTTTTTTCATCCGCGAAGGCTTTGAGACGTATCTTGGGGGTGTTCTGAACTTCGATGCCGAGCATGGCAAGTTTGCCTTTGTACTTTTTGATCATATCGACGTAGTGGGGGATGGACGCCAGGCAGGGGGGGCAGTGGGTACCCCAGAACTCGAGGAAGACCACCTTGCCTTTGTACTCGGGGATTTCCAGCCCGTTGTCGGTACCTTTGATGTGAATGGTTTTGCCTTTGATGGTCGTCAGTTTGACGTAGTCATCCTCAGCAGCCTGTGCCAAATTTCCAGCCAGCGCCATCGCCAGCAATGCAATGAGTATTTTTTTCATGGTGATTCCTTTCTATTTTTTTGGGGAAGCGGTTTTTGTTTTCTTCCCTTGATGTTCATAATAAGCGACGATCTTCAGCAGGAACTTCTCCATGTCGGCTGGGTTTTTTGGGATGCCACGGATGATGGCATGGGTATGACCGGTATAGCCAAGTGCTACCATGAAGGGGAGACCCTCTTTTTTCTTTTTGCCATGTTTATCAACCCCAAATTGGAATTTACGCATGGCAGCAGCGACGAATTTTTTATTCTCAACTCCGGAGATGAGGGTGTAGAGGACTTTTTTCTCTTTGGCAAATTTTTGAAGCTGCGGAGTGGTCATGCCAGAAAGCTCGACACCGATGATGTCGAGTTTACCCCGTAGATCCAAAAGATACCGGTTGAGGTTGGGGATCTGCTTGATGCACGATTGGCAATCTTTGCTCCACAGTACTAGTAGGGTCATGTGATCGGTGCTGTTGTTGAAGACAAACCCCTCTTTGATCTCTTTGACAGAGAATTTCGCTTTTTTGGATCCGAGTTTTGCGACAAAATCCTTTTTGGCTTTAGCCAGAACTTTGGGATCGATTTTGGGTGCTTTGGCATCGTTTTGGGCATAAGTTTGGGTGCTAAAGCCCGCAAACAGAACCAGCAGTGCCAGCATTTTGGTAAACGCCATGGAGACTCCTTGGGAAATTTGAAGAGCATTATACCACAGGGAGCTAACCCAACGTTAACGATGGGGTGTTTTGCGATATAATGTTATTGAAATTGGAGGATTATAATGAAAAATTTTCTGAAATTGCTTCTCTATGTTTTGCTTTCGACTCTTCTAGAAGCACGGATAATATCCGATAGAGAGATTGCCAATATGTTTATACTCGGATTTGAAGGAAGAGAGGCTTCGGCACAATCTTTGGTTTATCAGGAAGTGTGTCGACAAGGACTTGGTGGGGTCATCGTGTTCCAAAAAAATATCGGCTCGATCGATTCTCTAAAGCAAATGACGCGGACGCTCAAAAGGTGCGACATGCAACATCTCCCTCCTCTCATTGCGGTCGATCAGGAAGGGGGACGTGTGCAGCGCATACGATTTGCCGGGCACTATCCACGGGCATCCGCACGCAAAGATAAAACGTTTGATCGCATGGCTGCGGAATTGGAGAATCTTGGCATCAATTACAATCTGGCACCTGTGGCAGATCTGGATTATGCCTACAACGGTGTTATTCATAAAAATGGACGAAGTTATGGGCATGACCCCCGGACGGTTGCTCACTTTGATCGTCTGTTTATTCACGCGATGCACACGCATCATATCCTTACGGCACTCAAACATTTTCCAGGACACGGTTCCAGCAAAGGGGATACCCATCGGGGGTTTGTAGATGTAAGTCGCTACTGGAATGATCGCGAAATCGATCCCTATAAACTCCTTATTAGAGATCGCAACGTAAAGGTTGATTCTATTATGGTAGCCCATATTGTTTGTCGACCGATTAGCGGTGGTGCGCCTGCTTCATTGTCGTACGATGCGATTAGTGGCATCATTCGTGATGCACTGCACTACCATGGTGTCGTTATAACAGATGATCTTCAGATGCGGGCGAT
>JALVWV010000090.1 GCA_027023145.1 Campylobacteraceae bacterium
TTTGTTTTTGTAGAAAGCTTTGATCACGTTGTATCCTTAGAGAAAAGTGAGAGAATTTTACCATAGTTCGTCTATGCAGAGCCGATATTTATAATATTAGCTGAAGTAATCTTTGAGATAAGAAGTGAAGATATAACAAAAATTTATATAATTTAATGAATTTTTAATAACTCTTTAAACCTTGTTTTCCTATAATACCCAACATTAATTTTTTACTGAAAGGAATGCTATGGCACGATTAGTAATTTTGGGTGCGGGTGTTGCAGGTCATACTGCGGCTTCGTTTGCCGCGAAATGGCTTGGAGACAAGCACGAAGTAGTGGTAGTCACCCCTAACTCCATGTGGAACTGGATCCCCTCCAACATCTGGGTAGGCGTAGGAGGTATGAAAAAAGAAGAGGTCGTATTCCCTCTCGCTCCTATTTATAAGAAAGCCGGGATTGACTATCGTCAAGCCAAAGCGATTTCAATCCACCCCGAAGGGAAAGAAGGCAGTGATATGCCTTACGTGACCGTTGAGTACACAGGACAAAACCGTGAAGGGGAGTCCGAGGAGATTACGTATGATTACCTAATCAACGCCACGGGCCCAAAACTGAACTTCGGTGCTACACCGGGTCTGGGTGAGGGGACGGAAATAGGCGACCATACCGTCTCTGTCTGCACCGCTGATCATGCAACCCATGCCAACCATGAGCTGCAGAAGATGATCGAAGAGATGAAGCAGGGCGCTGAGAAGAAATTTCTCATCGGTACCGGACACGGTATGTGTACCTGCCAGGGAGCAGCGTTTGAGTACGTCTTCAACGTCGAGCATACTTTGCGTGAAGCCGGTGTCCGCGACAAAGCGACCGTCACGTACATCTCCAACGAGTACGAGCTGGGTGACTTCGGTGTCGGCGGAATGCACATCAAACGAGGCGGTTATGTTACCAGCGGTAAAGTCTTTGCTGAGTCTCTCTATACAGAGCGTTCGGTCAAATGGATCACCCGTGCCCATGTCAACAAAGTCGAAGCCGATCGCGTCCACTATGAGCAGCTTGATGGCAGCATGCATGAAGAGACCTATGACTTCGCGATGTTGATTCCCCCCTTCGCTGGTGCGGGGATGAAGGCGTACGACAAAGCGGGTGAAGACATCACCTCCAAACTCTTCAACCCCGGTGGATTCATGTTTGTGGATGCCGATTACGAAAGTGCGGCACGCGGCTTCGACAATTGGTCCCCCAAAGACTGGCCGAGCACCCTCCAGAACAAAGATTACAAAAATATCTTTGCAGCCGGGATTGCGTTTGCCCCACCACATATCATCTCCAAGCCGTTCAGTTCACCCAATGGCACCCCGATCAACCCTACGCCACCGCGAACCGGTATGCCTTCGGCCATGATGGGCAAGGCCGTCGTCTCAAGTATTCGCGATATGATCAATGGAGCTCCCGAGCCGACCCACACTGCCAACATGGCAGAAATGGGTGCGGCCTGTATCGCGAGTGCAGGCAAGGGGCTCTTCAATGGTACAGCGGTTGCGATGACCATGTATCCCATCATCCCCGACTACGACAAATATGAGTACGGACGGGATCTCAACGGTACCTTCGGTATGATCGGTCTCTCGGGTCACTGGGTCAAGCATCTCCTCCATCACGCTTTTCTCTGGAAAGCCAAGCTCAAGCCGGGCTGGACATTGATCCCTGAGTAAGCAAGCATCAAAACACAAGCAAAGAAAAAAAGAAGGAGCACCCCATGTTGAAAATCGAACAATATACGCAGAACGACTATACGCCAGTTCCCAGTAAATTTACCGTATGGCGCAGAACCTGTGTCATCTGGCAATTCATTCAATTTCTGATCATCAACGTCAAAATGACCGTTCTGATCCTCAAATCCCACCACTGATTTTCCGTACGCCCCTGCTTTTGTAGGGGCGTGCCCCTCTCCTGTCGCCCCCTAACCAACTCAATAAAATAATCCAAACAAATAATGTAAATAATCTACAGTTAACTCACTTTTTGACGTGACTTGTTTTTGTTACTGTTTAGGACTTTTTTCGTCAAAAAAACGCCCAATCTTGATCTTGATCGTCAAATAATAAGTAGGAACGCAGTAAACTATAACATAGAATTATATTTAGGAGTATATTACTCCGATTTATAATCTAAATAACGATAACTTAGGAGGACTGTTGATGGAAGTTGAAATCTCCAGACGAAAGTTCCTGCAGGGTACGGTGGCGATGACCGTGGTCGGCGGTGCGGTCGGGTCGAGTCTCCTCTCGGCAGAAGAGGGTGGCGAATCTGCCCTGCGTGAGAGTGTCACGACCAAAACCGGTACCGGTGAAGCGGAAAATATCCCCTTCCTGTGCGGCATGTGCGTCAACAAATGTGCGGGTTTTGCCCGAGTCGAGGAGGGGAAGATTACTAAACTTAACCCCAACCCCTATTTCCCAAAATCACGTAACATGTTGTGTGCGCGTGGAAACGCCGGGATCCAGACCACGTACGATCCCGATCGGCTCAAGTACCCAATGATCCGGATCGGCAAGCGGGGCGAAGGAAAGTTCAAGCGGGTGACCTGGGAAGAAGCCTACGAAGCGATCCTTAATGGTACCAAGGACTTCAAAGGGCTTGCTCAGATCCTCGATGAAGAAAAGGACAATCGCTCCACCATTGGCTACTGTAATGGAGAGGGACTCTCCAAGGAGGGCTTCGAAGATCTCGTCGGCAAAAAGCTGGGGTCGCCCAACTACGTCGATGAAGTGAGTATTTGTCTTGAGACGGCCGGAGGGGGTTTTTTTGCTACTTTGGGTGTGTATCCTGAGATCGATCCTGAGCATGCCGATTACATGATCATCGCCGGAGCCAACCGGGCTGAGGCAATCATTACACCGGATACAATGGACATGTTTAAGCAAACCAAAGGGCGTGGGCTCAAAATGGTCTGCATCGATCCCCGATTTACCAACACCGCTGCCAAAGCGGACAAGTGGCTCCCAGTCAATCCTGGTACCGATTTAGCCTGGGTGCTTGCGATGACCTATGTGGTCTTCAACGAAAATCTTCAAAACGAAGCCTACATGAAGAAGCATGGTGTCGGGTATCAGGAGTACAAGCAGCACATCCTCGCTCACAAATATACTCCGGAGTGGGCTGAACCAATCTGTGGCATCCCTGCCAAAGAGATTTATGCGATGGCACGGGAATTTATGGAGGCGGAAGCGCCCATCCTTTATCCGGGTCGCCGGAGTATCTTCTCTCCCAACGACTATCAACTTCGTCGCGCGATGGCAATCTTCCAGGCACTCAGCGGCAACCTCGACAAAAAAGGCGGCTACATCTACGGTAACCCCATTATGTGTCCCCCTGAGTTTGTCAATGCTCCGATCTACGATCAGGCACAACCC
>JALVWV010000091.1 GCA_027023145.1 Campylobacteraceae bacterium
ACTCCTCTCCATCCTCGTGCTCCTCATCGTAGCTGTCGGAGTGCTGTTTGCCATCAATGGCACGAGCAACTATGACCCGAGCAAATACAGTCTCACCGTCACCCCCGCAGACAAACCGTTCGGTATTGGCTCGACGATCGCGTTTACGCTGCCCGATCAGTTTGACAAGCCCCAGTCACTTCCGGCTGACACGCAAAAGCTCATCTTTGTCTTTACCAAGCCCACCGGGCACATCTTCCGCTCATGGATGGCGTTTCACGAGCAGGCCGATTACCTCAACCAGCACAAGCTCGCGGCCGTGGCCGATGTGAGCGGGATGCCTACCGTGATCCTCAATACCTTCGCCATGCCGGACTTTCGCAAAAGTAAGTACAGCCTCGAGCTGATCTATGATAAAAAAATGGCTGCCAAACTCAAAGAGGGGCAGCAGGTGGACAAAGTGATCGTCATGACTCTTGACCAAGGGAGAGTGACGAAGGTTGAGCATGCTGGGTCGGTGGAGGAGCTCGACGCGCTATTAAAGTAGAAGTTAGAAATTAGAAAGTAGAAATTGGGGATGCGGCTTTAGCCGCATTGTGGGACTGAAGTCCCAGCCCCTTATCTTTTGTTTTTACGGGACTGAAGTCCCTGCTCCTTGCTTTTCGTCCACCAAAACACACCTCCACAATTCCCCCACCATTTCTTCACACACGTTTCACGATGACTTCTTATACTTCGGGTGTTGCAACGGTTCAACCCGAGGTTCTTGACTGACTAACTAAAAGGAGACATATTATGAAACGTATCATTACTCTTGCTGCCTTGGCAGCTCTGACATCCACCCTGAGTGCGATGACTCCTTCGGAGCTGATCCTGAAGGTACGTCATCATACGACCGATGCAGATCGTTCTGTATGGCACCATCACAAAGCAACCGCACAGAAAAGAATAGCACATGCTGCATCACCAACTCGCCGGGTGCACAACCATGAAAAACCCAAGACGAAGTCGTTGGCGCACGCCGGGGCTAAGGTGCGACATTTCCGGACATTGGATCAGTATCGGCGAGGGAATCAACATACAGCATATCCAACTCGACATGCACGCCGACACACGGTTTCCCGCAAACATGCCACTCCTTCTCGTGGTCGAGCCAATACCGGGAAATTGGGCCATTACGTTGGCAACGGCTGGTTTGTTGATGACCATGGTCAATACGATGAGCAGTACCGTGAACCCAGTGGAGATCGCTACATTTGGGTACCCTCACATTCCCGACGCCAGCGTGGTTATCGTCACTACCGCCGCCAGTGGTATCTGACGTACCTGTACGAGCGGGCGGAGTTTGACGATAGGCACGGGTACCATTATGGGTATTTCGATCGCTTCGGGTTCGAGTTTGACGGACAATTTTACTACTATGACCGAGCCTATACGTATCAGGATCGCCTGCATGGCAAAGGGCTTTTTGAGCACCGCTTCTATCGCCCCATTCATCACAGGGCGCATCGACGACACAGTTGGAGAGAGGTTTCAGGAGGAAATATACGATTTAAGTGGCATTTTTAGTGCTTTTTTCTGTCATGATACTATATTTTCTATCTCCTTTTGCTATAATACGCAGAGCGTTTATAGTGATGAAAATTAGCAGGAGATAGGAGATATAACTATGTATAACTTACTCAAAACCAAGTCAGTACTCTATGTAGAGGATGAAGTTGATGTCCTTCGCAATATTTCGGAATTGCTTGGCAATTTCTTTGAGACATTCTATATGGCTGCAGATGGAATCGAGGCGTGGGATCTTTTCCGAAACCATACGATCGATGTTGCCATAGTCGACATCGAACTCCCTCGTCTCAACGGACTGGAACTCATCCGACGCATTCGGGCCGTCGACAAGGAGATCCCCATCGTCGTTATCTCTGCCTATACCAAGACCGATTACCTCCTCGAATCGGTTGAGCTTGGGCTGGATAAATACATTGTCAAGCCCCTCACATCCAAGAAAATCCATGAGATGCTCAACAAGCTCAACGAAGACTTCTCCAATGACAATATTCTTGAATTGGCACCAGATGTACTGATCAACAACGATCACCTCACCATCATCTACGGGGGAGAGACGCACAATCTCTCGGTTCGAGAGATCAGCTTCCTCAAGCTTCTCGCACGAAAAGGGGTCGTGACGTACGATGAAATCACAACACTGTGGGGGGACACCCCTCCGACGGAAAATGCGATCCGATCCTTTGTCCGCCATCTGCGGAAGAAGATCCCCAAAGATCTCTTGCAAAATCGCAGTGGCATCGGATATGCGCTGACAACCCTCAAGTAGGGCATCATGGACGACACGCCTCACTCTAGGAGGCGCATCACCACGTTGGTGCTCCTGTTTCCCGTCTTGGTTCTTCTGTTGTATGGTGGGTTAATGTATCTCTATTTTGCCTACGCACAAAACCGAAATACTCGCTGGGAAGTGGCGCAGTACGAAGATCGCCTAATGGATACCGAGGTGAGCAATCTCAAAGAAAAAGTCCACAACATGGCACAATACGTCCGCTACTACGACAGCCAAAGCGCAAATACAATCAAGAAAGATGTCCAAAACATCGTCAACGCAGCTGTAGATGTTGCAGACAGCCTTTATGCAGCTTACCGCAATACGCAAGACAGAGCTTCCATTGAGGCTATGATTGTCCATGCGCTTGAAAATATCCATTTTGAAGGGGAGATGGGATACCTCTTCGTCCTCGACATGCAGGGGAATGTCAAACTCCACCATAACCGTGCCCGGATTGGTCAGAATGATATGAATGTCCGTGACAGTAATGGCAAGTGGGTGGTCAAAGAGTTTACGCGTATTGCTCGAGACCACGGATCGGGATTTGTGGACTATTATTGGTATCTTCCTGATACCAAAGATCGTACGATGCATTACAAAATCTCATACATCAAGAAAATAAAAGGGATGGACTGGTACATCGGAGCAGGAGAGTACCTTCACTACATGCGCCGGTTTGTCCGTCAAGATATGATCAGCTACATTGCAAAAAATGAACGGTTTGATGATGGATATTTTTTTGTTACCAATTCAGCAGGGGATACGATTCATCATCCTGATGGAAATGCTACACAAGATGCCCGAAGATATCTGATTGAGGGGGTGTACCGTGATGATCACCATATCGCGTATACAGAATACGTCGCGCAGTATGACTGGTACATCACTGCCGTCAAAAACCTCAAGCGGGTCAACGCCAGTATCCGGCAGAACAAAGAGCATATTCTCGCCCGGCGGAGCAAAAACATCCAGGCAAGCCTCGGGATCATGATCGCCATGTCGTTGGTCTCACTCCTCCTCTCCCTCTATCTCTCGAGCATCATCAACCGCCGCCTTCGCACCTAT